>NZ_KV800971.1:4492-17024 GCF_001810355.1 Neisseria sp. HMSC074B07
CGGATGTTTTCGATGCGGCGCACGGCGCGGCTGGGGCGAGGTCGTCTGAAATCATGGGGTGATGGGTTTCAGACGACCTTTTCATACTTAAAACTACATAAGACTACATTTTTAAATATTGTTATTGTTGTTTTTAAATCAGAGTGTTGTTCTGGTTCGGGTCGTCTGAAAAGGGAGTAGGTGGAAAATAGGGCGGTTTGGGCGATTTGGATGCTTATTTTCTTGTTTGAATAAAAATTCCTGATAAATGAATTAATTATATTTGTTTTTGAAATGGATTGTTTAAAATTGTTCTGATTGGTTTGGAAAGATGCAAGCTCTATTGGATAAGGATTTTAGTTGTTTTGAAGCGGGGATTTTGGGTTTATTTATGAAGTATTGTTTATTAATGATTGAATTTTTTAAAAATATTTTAGAAAAAGTATTTGACAGCCTGAAAATTATTTTTTAAATTTGTCCATACTTATAAAAACTACATAGCACTACAAAGGAACCCTATCATGAATCTGTATCAAACTTCTCCGTCTTGTTATAGATTGTCTTCTATCTCTGCCGCATCCGTCGTCGTCTGCTTTTGGGCAGTCGCGGCGGTCTGACGGCTCTTCGCCCGAATCGGGGTTTCCGCATTTCTGCGGACGGTTTGGGTTTTGAAAATTCTGTCTTTCCAGCTTTATTTCCTTTCCGAATTTAAAAATTATTAAAAATTTCATATACCTTCGCTTCAGCCGAATTGTTTGTATTGAATTTGTTAACTGATTGTTTTTATTGATTTTGATTTTTTAGACGGCCTGATGGATTTGGGTTTTGAAAGGTCGTCTGAAAATGGTTTTGAAACCATTGTTTCTTTTTGAACGGTTCGTTTCAGGTTTTGCGGAAACCGGGCCGCTGAGTCGATACTGAAAAAAATCTAATCTACAAAGGAGAAATATCATGAGCCAACTTTCTGCCGGCACACGTTTCCGCCAAGCGGTGAAGGAGTCGAACCCTCTTGCCGTGGTCGGCTGTGTGAACGCTTATTTTGCGCGGCTGGCGACGCAGAGCGGGTTTAAGGCGGTGTATCTGTCGGGCGGCGGCGTGGCGGCCTGTTCGTGCGGGATTCCGGATTTGGGCATCACCACGATGGAGGATGTGCTGATTGATGCGCGGCGGATTACGGACAATGTGGATACGCCTTTGCTGGTGGACATCGATGTCGGTTGGGGCGGGGCGTTCAATATCGCGCGCACGATTCGCAACTTCGAGCGTGCGGGCGTGGCGGCGGTGCATATCGAAGACCAAGTGGCGCAGAAGCGTTGCGGGCATCGTCCGAACAAGGCCATTGTTTCTAAAGATGAAATGGTAGACCGCATTAAAGCCGCCGTCGATGCGCGCGTGGATGAGAATTTTGTGATTATGGCGCGGACGGACGCGCTGGCGGTGGAAGGTTTGGATGCCGCCATCGAGCGGGCGCAGGCTTGCGTGGAAGCGGGTGCGGACATGATTTTCCCCGAAGCGATGACCGATTTGGCGATGTACCGGCAATTTGCGGATGCGGTGAAAGTGCCCGTGTTGGCGAACATTACCGAATTCGGCGCGACGCCGCTTTATACGCAGCGCGAGCTGGCGGACAACGGCGTGTCGCTGGTGCTGTATCCGCTGTCGTCGTTCCGCGCCGCGAGCAAGGCCGCGCTGAATGTTTATGAGGCGATTATGCGCGACGGCACGCAGGCGGCGGTGGTCGATACCATGCAGACCCGCGCCGAGCTTTACGAGCATTTGAATTATCACGACTTCGAGCAGAAGCTGGATAAATTGTTTCAGAAGTAAAAACCGTTTTCAGACGACCCACAACCTTGAATAGGTCGTCTGAAAACCCAAAACCCATAAAAACACAAAGGAGAAATACCATGACTGCAACTCCCGAAACCCCGACCTTCAAACCGAAAAAATCCGTTGCCCTCTCCGGCGTGGCGGCGGGCAATACCGCGCTGTGTACCGTCGGCCGCACCGGCAACGATTTGAGCTACCGCGGTTACGACATTCTCGATCTGGCGCAGAAATGCGAGTTCGAAGAAGTCGCCTACCTGCTGATTCACGGTCATCTGCCCAACAAATTCGAACTCGCCGCCTACAAAGCTAAACTCAAATCCATGCGCGGCCTGCCTATCCGCGTGATTAAAGTGTTGGAAAGCCTGCCTGCGCACACGCATCCGATGGACGTCATGCGTACCGGCGTGTCCATGCTCGGCTGTGTTCATCCCGAACGCGAAAGCCACCCCGAAAGCGAAGCGCGCGACATTGCGGACAAACTCATCGCCAGCCTCGGCAGCATCCTGCTCTACTGGTATCAATATTCGCACAACGGCAAACGCATCGACGTCGAAAGCAAAGAAGACACCATCGGCGGTCACTTCCTGCACCTGTTGCACGGCAAACGCCCAACCGAATCGCAGGTGAAAGCCATGCACGTTTCGCTGATTCTGTATGCGGAACACGAGTTCAACGCCTCCACCTTCACCGCCCGCGTGATTGCCGGTACGGGTTCGGACATGTATTCCTGCATCACCGGCGCCATCGGTGCGCTCAAAGGCCCGAAACACGGCGGCGCGAACGAAGTCGCCTACGACATCCAAAAACGTTACCGCAACGCCGACGAAGCCGAAGCCGACATCCGCGAACGCATCGCCCGCAAAGAAATTGTTATCGGGTTCGGCCATCCGGTTTACACCATTTCCGACCCGCGCAACGTCGTGATTAAGGAAGTGGCGCGCGGTTTGAGCCGGGAAGCGGGCGACATGCGCCTCTTCGACATCGCCGAACGCTTGGAGAGCGTGATGTGGGAAGAGAAAAAAATGTTCCCGAACTTGGACTGGTTCTCCGCCGTGTCCTACCAAAAACTCGGCGTGCCAACCGCCATGTTCACGCCGCTGTTTGTAATTTCGCGCTCCACCGGCTGGGCGGCACACGTCCTCGAACAGCGCAAAGACGGCAAAATCATCCGTCCGAGCGCGAACTACACCGGCCCTGAAGATTTGGCGTTTGTGGAAATGGAGGCACGCTGAGGATTTTCAGACGACCTTGTTTTAAAGGTCGTCTGAAAAAGAGGTCTTTATAAATTCAACAGCATATTTTATTAAGACGGAAATTTTGATGCATAGTGACAAAGGGGTTTATTTGGATATTCCTGTACAAAATACCAAAGAATTAGTTTGGCAGAAAATACAGGAAATACCTATTTCTGAATGTGGGGAGCCGTTGGTTAGTGTTGGTAATACCGGGCGCATTCGTGCCCTACCTGTTTATTTTTCTCAGGGTATTAAGGGAGCAATAAAGACTATTTTATTGCGTAGAAGTGTTGCTGATAAGCTGGTTCAGGTTACCTCTTTATTACCGGAAACGTATGGCTTGGAAGTTTTCGATGGCTGGCGCCCTATCGCAGTGCAAAGGGCATTGCGAGAGAATATGAAGTACGAAATTGAAAAACGCCATCCTGAATATGATGAGGCTCAAGTCAGAAAAACATTGGACTGTTTTGCAGCCGATCCGGATCGGGCAGGAATGCCTCTTCCTCATTTGACCGGAGGATCTGTTGATGTTGGATTATTTGAGATAAGAAGTGGTAAAAGTTTGAATATGGGAAGTGAATTTGATGCGACAGGACATTTATCCTATAGCGATGCTTTAGAAAAGGAAGGTAGGCATTTCTCATCTGCGCGTAATTTACGCCGGATTTTGATTCATACGATGAAAGAGGCAGGATTTAGTAATCTGCCGACAGAATGGTGGCATTTTGATTATGGCAATCAAAATTGGGCTTATTTTACTGAGCAAAGTAGCGCAATTTTTGGTGCAGTAGAAGGGCAGGATACTTAATTACATTATTGAAAATAAAAATTGGGAGGAAAAATGCAAACTTTAATTTCAGCAGATAATCATTTGTTGCTGTGGGCTTTTGTTATGTTGGCTGCCGCTGCCGCAATTTTTATGGAGCAGAATAGCCGCTTGGCCGGGAAAGTCCCTGGTGCAGTATTAGCATTATTGATTGCATTGATTGCTTCCAATTTGTGTATTATTCCCACGGATGCTCCAGTATTTGATGCTGTATGGTCTTATATTGTACCGCTCGCTATTCCGTTGTTATTGTTCCAATTAGATCTTCATGCACTTTTTAAGGAAAGTGGACGTATGCTGTTTATTTTCCTTATTAGTTCGCTCGGGACAGTCATTGGAACACTTATCTCATTTGCACTATTGAAAGACTATATTCCTGAGTTAGATAAGGTAGCTGGCATGATTTCAGCGTCTTATACAGGAGGTGGTGTCAATTTTGCAGCCATGTCGGCCAAGCTTAACCCTGCTAAAGATGTGATTGCAGCAACCATTGTTGCTGATAATTTGATGATGGCTTGTTACTTTTTTATTTTGATTGGTATTTCTTCTGCACATTGGGTCAGAAAAGTTTGGGGAAGTCCATATCAGGATAAATTGGAGCAGGAATATCATGATCCGAGTGTTAACAAGGCTGCTGAGTATTGGAAACCTAAGTCGATCTCTTTGCAGAGCATAGCTTTATCTTTGGGCGCATCGATTTTGTTGGTGGCAGTTTCATTTTCATTATCTGGTTTTTTGCAAAGCCGTTTTGCAGACGTTGATGGTGTCGCCTTAAGAATGTTGGCAGATTTAATCAGCGATAAATACCTGTTGTTGACGACATTTACATTGGCAGCCGTCTTATTTTTCCGCAAAGGCATTCAAAAACTGGACGGCAGTCAAGAATTGGGAACGTATTGTATTTATTTGTTCTTTGTTGTAATCGGTATTCCTGCCTCTATACCGTTGATTATCAAAACAGCACCATTACTCTTTGTTTTTACTTTGATTATTGCGGTATTGAATTTGATACTGACGTTGGTTTTCGGCAAGCTGTTCAAATTTAGTATTGAAGAAATTGTATTGGCTTGTAATGCCAACATAGGCGGGCCGACTACTGCGGCAGCTTTAGCTATCAGTAAAGGGTGGCGCGATTTAGTCGGTGCAATTTTATTAATTGGTACTGTCGGCTACATTATCGGTAACTATATAGGTTCGTTTGTATATGCCCTATTGAGCTGAAGGCTAAAAACAATAATGCACCTATGTGCAAAGTATTATGGAGTAAATATGAAGCTGCCTGATTTACTGATGGGAATATTTTTGGCAGTTTCTGCAGCCCTTCTGAATGCAACTATCGGTATATTCAGTAAGGTATTAATGGAACAGGGCTTGTCTGTTCAGCATATTGCATTTTTGAAAACTTTGACAGGTTTTGTGTTTATCAGCATTTTGCTTTGCCGTACCGGTTTTACCAGACAGATTGCGGATATTTCAAAAAAGAAAGAGGCAATCTTGCCGTTGCTGTTAAAAGTCGCAATTTGTGCTTTTTTCGGAATTTACACTTTGTTTTTCTTTGAAACCACCGCTTATCAATACGGTAATGCTGCGAATGTAGTAGTTGTATTAATGGCATCGGCTGCCGTATCTGCCTTGATATTGGACAGCATACTATTAGACGAACGTATTTATATTTCTTCAGTCGTCGGTGTGGGTTTGGCAGTATCGGGGATCGCGGTGATTTCTTGGACTGGAGAAGGAAATTTAGGGTTGATTCTGAATGCCGCACTGGCGGGCTCGGGTTACGGTTGTTTTTCCGTTTTGATTAAAAAATTCGGCTTAAACGGCGGTATTTATTTGACACGGATCTTGATGTTTTTTGGAAGTATTTTTTTGTTTATCCCTTCATTGGAAGGTATTGGGGATATACATTGGCAATGGTCTTTTATTCCGCCACTCTTGGCACTGTCTTTATTGCCGACGATTTTAGGATTTTATTGTACAACTAAAGCATTGGATTATTTGAGTGCCGCGAAGGTGCAGGTAACTGAATTGGCCGAGCCATTATTTGCCGCCGTACTGGCTTGGATGTTTTTGAATGAAATACCGGAAGGACGCTTCTTTGTCGGCGCTATTCTGATTATTGCCGGTATTGTGTCTATCAATGGATTGTATAGACCATTGTTGAAGCGAGTTGAATAGTTTTTATTTCCCAAGATTTCAGACGACCCCTTCAAAAAACGTCGTCTGAAACCCCAAACCACAAGAAAAATAGATCCACAGGAGAACTGAACATGGCTGCCAACCAACGTTACCGCAAACCGCTGCCCGGTACGGATTTGGAATACTACGACGCGCGTGCGGCGTGTGAGGACATTCAAGCCGGCTCTTACGACAAACTGCCTTACACGAGCCGCATTTTGGCGGAGAACTTGGTCAACCGCGCGGACAAAGTCGATTTGCCGACGCTGCAAAGCTGGCTGGGCCAGTTGATAGAAGGCAAGCAGGAAATCGATTTTCCGTGGTATCCCGCGCGGGTGGTGTGCCACGATATTCTGGGGCAGACCGCGCTGGTGGATTTGGCGGGCTTGCGCGATGCGATTGCAGAGAAGGGCGGCGACCCTGCCAAAGTGAATCCGGTGGTGCAGACGCAGCTTATCGTCGACCACTCGCTGGCGGTGGAATGCGGCGGCTACGACCCCGATGCGTTCCGCAAAAACCGCGAAATCGAAGACCGCCGCAACGAAGACCGTTTCCACTTTATCAACTGGACGAAAACCGCTTTTGAAAATGTGGACGTGATCCCGGCGGGCAACGGCATCATGCACCAAATCAATCTGGAAAAAATGTCGCCCGTCGTCCAAGTCAAAAACGGCGTGGCGTTCCCCGATACCTGCGTCGGCACGGACTCGCACACGCCGCACGTTGACGCGCTGGGCGTGATTTCCGTGGGCGTGGGCGGATTGGAAGCGGAAACGGTGATGCTGGGGCGCGCGTCCATGATGCGCCTGCCCGATATTGTCGGCGTGGAGTTGACGGGCAAACGGCAGGCGGGGATTACGGCGACGGATATTGTGTTGGCGCTGACCGAGTTTCTGCGCAAAGAGCGCGTGGTCGGGGCGTTTGTCGAATTTTTCGGCGAGGGCGCGAGAAGCCTGTCCATCGGCGACCGCGCGACTATTTCCAACATGACGCCGGAGTTCGGCGCGACTGCCGCGATGTTCGCCATCGACGAGCAAACCATTGATTATTTGAAACTGACCGGACGCGACGACGCGCAGGTGAAATTGGTGGAAACCTACGCCAAAACCGTAGGGCTGTGGGCGGACGACCTGAAAACCGCCGTTTATCCGCGCGTGTTGAAATTTGATTTGAGCAGCGTAACGCGCAATATGGCAGGTCCGAGCAACCCGCACGCGCGTTTTGCCACCGCCGATTTGGCGGCGAAAGGGCTGGTGAAGCCTTACGAAGAGCCTTCAGACGGCCTCATGCCCGACGGCGCGGTCATCATCGCCGCGATTACCAGTTGCACCAACACTTCCAACCCGCGCAACGTCGTTGCCGCCGCGCTCTTGGCGCGCAACGCCAACCGCTTCGGGCTGAAACGCAAACCGTGGGTCAAAACCTCGTTCGCCCCCGGCTCGAAAGTGGCGGAAATCTATTTGAAAGAAGCGGGTCTGTTGTCCGAAATGGAAAAACTCGGCTTCGGCATCGTCGCCTTCGCCTGCACCACCTGCAACGGCATGAGCGGCGCGCTCGACCCGAAAATCCAGCAGGAAATCATAGACCGCGATTTGTACGCCACCGCCGTACTGTCGGGCAACCGCAACTTCGACGGCCGCATCCACCCGTATGCGAAACAGGCGTTTTTAGCCAGCCCGCCGCTGGTGGTGGCCTACGCCGTCGCAGGCAGCATCCGTTTCGATATTGAAAACGACGTACTCGGCGTTTCAGACGACGGCAAGGAAATCCGCCTGAAAGACATCTGGCCGACCGACGAAGAAATCGATGCCGTCGTTGCCGAATATGTGAAACCGCAGCAATTCCGCGACGTGTATGTACCGATGTTCGACACCGGCAAGGCGCAAAAAGCCCCAAGTCCGCTGTACGACTGGCGCCCGATGTCCACCTACATCCGCCGTCCGCCCTATTGGGAAGGCGCGCTGGCAGGCGAACGCAGCCTGACGGGAATGCGCCCCCTTGCGATTCTGCCCGACAACATCACTACCGACCACATTTCGCCTTCCAACGCGATTCTGGCGGCGAGTGCGGCAGGCGAATACTTGGCGAAAATGGGTTTGCCCGAAGAAGACTTCAATTCCTACGCCACCCACCGCGGCGACCACCTCACCGCCCAACGCGCGACTTTCGCCAATCCCAAATTGTTTAACGAAATGGTGAAAAACGAAGACGGCAGCGTGCGCCAAGGCTCGCTCGCCCGCGTCGAACCCGAAGGCGAAACCATGCGCATGTGGGAAGCCATCGAAACCTACATGAACCGCAAACAGCCGCTCATCATCATCGCCGGCGCGGACTACGGACAAGGCTCCAGCCGCGACTGGGCGGCGAAGGGCGTGCGGCTGGCGGGTGTGGAAGCCATCGCCGCCGAAGGTTTCGAGCGCATCCACCGCACCAACCTCATCGGCATGGGCGTCTTGCCGCTGCAATTCAAACCTGGCACCAACCGCCACACCCTGCAACTGGACGGCACGGAAACCTACGACGTGGTCGGCGAACGCAAACCGCGCGGCGACCTGACCCTCGTCATCCACCGCAAAAACGGCGAAACCGTCGAAGTCCCCGTTACCTGCCGCCTCGATACCGCAGAGGAAGTGCTGGTGTACGAAGCCGGCGGCGTGCTGCAACGATTTGCACAGGATTTTTTGGAAGGGAACGCGGCTTAGAGGTCGTCTGAAAAGCAGAAGTAGCGTGGGCTTTGCCCACGAAATAGGGTAGATGTTGCAACCAAGAATCTTCGCGGACGAAGTCCACGCTACATGCAGGTCGTCTGAAAAGCAGACGTAGCGTGGGCTCTGCCCACGAAACAGGGTAGATGTTGCAACCAAGAATCTTCGCGGACGAAGTCCACGCTACATGCAGGCCGTCTAAAAACAAGACGTAGCGTGGGCTCTGCCCGCGAAATACAGGCCGTCTGAAAAGCAGATGTAGCGTGGGCTCTGCCCACGAAATAAAACGAAACAACCCGCGAAATTTAAATAGGAAACAGATTAAGGTTCACCGAAATCCATGTCCTGATTATCGGCATCGGCAACCCCTCCCCAATCGGCAGGATACATACCATTCCGAACATGGCGGTGGAAGGTGGAATACTGCCAATCCGAGACAGATGCGGTCAAACCGTGCTTAACGGGGTTGAAATGAATGTAATCCATATGTTTTTGGTAATCCGATTCGTCGCGGATGCAGTGTTCCCAAAAACGCCGCTGCCAAATAAACGATTCGTTTCGCCGTTTTTGAACCTCTGCCGCATGATGCCAAGGATATAGGAAACCGCAGTCTTGCGAGACCTTGCGTTTAATTAAAGCCCAACGCCGACTGTAATCGCAATCGCCTTCGGGAAGCGTCCAAATCGCGTGCATATGGTCGGGCAGCAAAACCCATGCGTCGATGTTGAAATCAAAATCCTGCCGGACATCCAATACGGCCTGCCGTAAGGATCGCCTGACAGGCGGATCGCACAATATGGGACGGCGGCGATAGGAAACTACGGTAAAGAAATAACATTGTCCGTCGTGTACGCGGCGGAAATCAGCCATAACAATCCTTGATGAAATAATTAATCGGTATATTTTAACAATGCGGTACAGATTTTGCCTGTAAGAAATCCGAATTTTGAAGGTAAATGGTTTCGAGGGCAGTTGGTGTAGTGGTCTTTGCCCACGAAATAAAGGCTAAATTGATACGGTAAAAAATCGTGGGCAGAGCCCACGCTACATAAGGAGAACCCAAAAATGCCGCAAATCAAAATCCCCGCCGTTTACTACCGCGGCGGCACATCCAAAGGCGTGTTTTTCAAACGTTCCGACCTGCCCGAAGCGGCGCGGGAAGCGGGCAGCGCGCGCGACAAAATCCTGTTGCGCGTACTCGGCAGTCCCGACCCCTACGGCAAGCAGATAGACGGTTTGGGTAACGCCAGCTCGTCGACCAGCAAGGCGGTGATTTTGGACAAGTCCGAACGCGCCGACCACGACGTGGATTACCTTTTCGGGCAAGTTTCCATCGACAAGCCTTTCGTCGATTGGAGCGGCAACTGTGGCAACCTCACCGCCGCCGTGGGTGCGTTCGCCATCGAGCAGGGCTTGGTCGATAAAGGCAAAATCCCTTCAGACGGCATCTGCACGGTGAAAATCTGGCAGAAAAACATCGGCAAAACCATCATCGCCCATGTTCCGATGCAAAACGGCGAAGTCTTGGAAACGGGGGATTTCGAGCTCGACGGCGTTACCTTTCCCGCCGCCGAAGTGCAAATCGAATTCCTCGATCCCGCCGACGGCGAAGGCAGTATGTTTCCGACCGGCAATCTGGTGGACGAGCTGGACGTTCCGGACATAGGTCGTCTGAAAGCTACGCTCATCAACGCGGGCATTCCGACCGTTTTCCTGAACGCCGCCGACTTGGGCTACACGGGCAAAGAGTTGCAGGACGACATTAACAATGATGCCGCTGCGCTGGAAAAATTTGAGAAAATCCGCGCTTACGGTGCGCTGAAAATGGGCTTGATTAACGACGTGTCCGAAGCCGCCGCCCGCGCGCACACGCCGAAAGTCGCCTTCGTCGCCCCCGCCACCGATTACACCGCCTCCAGCGGCAAAACCGTGAACGCTGCCGACATCGATCTGCTGGTACGCGCCCTGAGCATGGGCAAACTGCACCATGCCATGATGGGCACCGCCTCGGTCGCCATCGCCGCTGCCGCCGCCGTGCCCGGCACGCTGGTCAACCTCGCCGCAGGCGGCGGAACGCGCAACGAAGTGCGCTTCGGCCATCCTTCCGGCACATTGCGCGTCGGTGCGGCGGCAGAGTGTTCGGACGGCATCTGGGCAGTGAAAAAAGCCGTCATGAGCCGCAGCGCGCGCGTGATTATGGAAGGGCGGGTCAGGGTGCCTGAGGATTGTTTTTAAATCGACGTAGCGTGGGTTTGCCCGCAAAACCCAAAAGGCCGTCTGAAACACACCCCGCCCGACGCCCATCCTTTTTCAGACGACCCACACCAAAAAAACAACCACAAACTACAAGGAGAAACATCATGTCCGACCAACTCATCCTCGTCCTGAACTGCGGCAGTTCCTCGCTCAAAGGCGCCGTTATCGACCGCAAAAGCGGCAGCGTCGTCCTGAGCTGCCTCGGCGAACGCCTGACCACGCCCGAAGCCGTCATCACCTTCAACAAAGACGGCAACAAACGCCAAGTTCCCCTGACCGGCCGCAACTGCCACGCCGGCGCGGTGGGTATGCTGTTGAACGAACTCGAAAAACACGGTCTGCACGACCGCATCAAAGCCATCGGCCACCGCATCGCCCACGGCGGCGAAAAATATCACGAGTCCGTCCTCATCGACCAAGACGTCCTCGACGAGTTGAAAGCCTGCATCCCGCTCGCCCCGCTGCACAACCCCGCCAACATCAGCGGCATCCTCGCCGCGCAGGAACACTTCCCCGGCCTGCCCAACGTCGGCGTGATGGACACCTCGTTCCACCAAACCATGCCCGAACGCGCCTACACCTACGCCGTGCCGCGCGAATTGCGCAAAAAATACGCCTTCCGCCGCTACGGCTTCCATGGCACCAGCATGCGCTATGTCGCCCCCGAAGCAGCGCGGATTCTAGGCAAACCGCTGGAAGACCTGCGCATGATCGTCGCCCACCTCGGCAACGGCGCGTCCATCACCGCCATCCGAAACGGCAAATCCGTCGATACCAGCATGGGCTTCACCCCCATCGAAGGCCTCGTCATGGGCACCCGCTGCGGCGACATCGACCCCGGCGTGTACAGCTACCTGACCGCCCACGCCGGCATGAACATCGAGCAAGTCGATGAAATGCTGAACAAAAAATCAGGATTGCTCGGCATCTCCGAACTCTCCAACGACTGCCGCACCCTCGAAATCGCCGCCGACGAAGGCCACGAAGGCGCACGCCTCGCCCTCGAAGTCATGACCTACCGCCTTGCCAAATACATCGCCTCCATGTCGGTCGCCTGCGGCGGCATAGACGCCCTCGTCTTCACCGGCGGCATCGGCGAAAACTCCCGCAACATCCGTGCCAAAACCGTCGCCTACCTCGACTATTTGGGTCTGCACATCGACACCAAAGCCAATATGGAAAAACGCTATGGCAACTCAGGCATTATCAGCCCGACAGGTTCTACCCCCGCCGTTTTGGTGGTGCCGACTAACGAAGAGCTGATGATCGCACTCGATACCGCCGCACTGGCAGGCTTTTTGCAAGAAGCAGGCTAGGGGTTGAGGCAGAGCATTTTTGAAAGAGAAAAGAGGTCGTCTGAAAGATGGGTTTCAGACGACCTCTTTGCCGTATCAGCAATCCTGTTCCTTCCCCCGTCCGGCGGGGGAAGGCTAGGATGGGGGTGGTTTTGTGGTTTGGGGAAATCAAATTCGTGTGGTTCATAGAGCCACCCTCTCCCCAGCCCTCTCCCGCCGGACGGG
>NZ_KV800971.1:17124-17796 GCF_001810355.1 Neisseria sp. HMSC074B07
CCCTCTCCCGCCGGACGGGAGAGGGGGCAGGTTGCAGCAGATGGGGAAAGGTATAGAAGGGGATGGTGGTGGATGTGAGATGGTTGCTGTTATTAAAACTTATTGAATGAGGTCGTCTGAAATCTAAAATCCTTATTTTCAGACGACCTCTTTGCCGTATCAGCAATCCTGTCCCTTCCCCCGTCTGGCGGGGGAAGGTTAGGATGGGGGTGGCTTTGTGGTTTGGAGAAAAATCAAATTCGTGCAGCCCATAGATCCACCCTCTCCCCAGCCCTCTCCCGCTAGACGAGAGAGGGGGCAGGTTGCAGCAGATGGGGAAAAGCATGGGAGGAGATAGCGGCAGGTGGGGTGTTTGCTGTTATTAAAACTTATTGAATGAGGTCGTCTGAAATTCATAAATCCCAGTTTTCAGACGACCTCTTTGCCGTATCAGCAATTCTGTTCCTTCCCCCGTCCGGTGGGGGAAGGCTAGAATGGGGAGCTTTGCGGCTTGGGAAAAATCAAATTCGTGTGGTCCATAGAACCACCCTCTCCCCAACCCTCTCCCGCCGGGCAGGAGAGGGGGTAGGTTACGGCAGATTTGGAAAGGTATAGAAGGGGATAGCGGTGGGTGTGAGATGTTTGCTGTTATTTGAACTCATTAAACGAGGTCGTCTGAAATTCATAAATCCT
>NZ_KV800971.1:17896-39406 GCF_001810355.1 Neisseria sp. HMSC074B07
TCTGGCGGGGGAAGGTTAGGATGGGGGTGGCTTTTTTGTTTGGGGAAATCAAATTCGTTCAGCTCGCAGAACCACCCTCTCCCCAGCCCTCTCACGCCGGACGGGAGAGGGGGTAGGTTTCTGCAGATGGGGAAAGGTATAGAAGGGGATAGCGGCGGGTGTGAGATGGTTGCTGTTATTTGAACCCATTAAACGAGGTCGTCTGAAATTCATAAATCCTTATTTTCAGACGACCTCTTTATAGTGGATTAAAATTGCAATGATACGGCGTTGCCAACGCCCTTATGTACTACCCGTACACGCGGGCGTTGCCGTCTTGTCTCATTTTTATTTTAATCCACTATATGTTCCCATCCATCCAATAAAACGCTTCAAAACTGTTTCTTCACGCCCAGCATGATTTCGTTTTGGCGGTAGCGGTAGAACACGGAATTGCTTTTGACGGTGGTGTGTTTGAAGCGCAGTTCGGGGTAGAAGCCGCCGATGTGCCATTGTCTGAAGCCTGCGGCGGCGAGCCAGACGGTTTGGCGGTCGCTGCGTCTTTGTCCGTCTGCGGCGATGCCTGCGCGGTCGTAGAGGTTGCGCCGTTTCATAACGAGGGCGTTGAGGTAGGTGCCGTTGTCAAACAGGGTGTATAAGCCTGTGCGGAGGGTGTATTCGCGGTGGTCGGATGTGCCGCCGTTGTATGTGCGGCGGGTGTAGTCGGAGCCTGCGAACACGCCGGTTTTCGGGGTCAGGGCGTATTCTGCGCCTAAGCCTGTGCGGTATTCGGTGTAGTCGGCGGCGTAGGTTTTCGCGGTGCCGCTGTGGCGGTAGCGTTTGCCCGACCAGTCGGCGTTGACCTGCCATTTGGGGTTGATGGTATGCGTCCACGAGGTTTCGGCGCCGTAGGCGTTGTAGTAGGTGTGGCGGTTGCGCCGTTCGTGTTCGTAAACGGGCATCAGCGAGAAGCGGCTTTGTGCGTCGGCGTATTCGTAACCGGCAGACAGTGTGCCTGTTTGGCTGCCGTAGTCGGACAGGGCGGCGTCTGTGTCTTTGCGGCGGTAGTGCGTGCCGTAGGCGAGGAGGTTGGTTTTGAGGCTGTGGTGTCCTTTAATGGGGGTGATTTTGCCTGCGCTCAGGCTGTAATTCCATACGGGGGAACGGATGGGGTCGGGCAGGTTTTGGTAGGCGAGGCATTGGCCGTCAAGCGGCAGAATGCAGCGGACGGAGCCGTCGGATTGGTTGATGTTGCTGTTGTAGCCGTAAGCGATGCCGATTTGTCCGTGCCAGCGGCTGCGTTTGTCGATTTCGCCGAGGTATTGTCCGATCAGGGCGCGGGTTTCTTCTGGGATGTCGGCGGCTTGGGCGCGGGCGAATGCGCTTCGGGCTTCGCGGTTTTGGTTGTCTTCGGTATAAAGGCGCGCGGTTTCGAGCAGGATGCGCGGGTTGGCGGGGTCGAGTGCTTCTGCCGCTTGCAGGTTCCGTAAGGCTTCGGCGAGGCGTCCTTCGGCGCGTTGTTTTAAACCGAGTACCAATTTGGGTAGGGCGGGATTGTGGCCGGGCAGGGCGGCGTAGCGCGTGGCGAAGCGTTCTGCCTTTTTCCATTGACGTTCGTTAATGGCATGATAAATCGCGCTTTCCAGCTCTTCGGTATTGTTGCCTACGGTGTAAATCTGACCGCCGATACGGATGTATGCGTCGTCGTTTTCGATGTCGCCTGCGGGTGTGCCGCCGTCCAGCCAGCCGCTTTCCCGATATTGCTGCTGCACGCGCCCGTTTTCTTCGGACAGGCGGCGCAGGTCGTCACTGTCTGCGTGGGCGGACAGGGGCAGCAGGGCGAGCAGGAGGAGGCAGGATTTGTTCATTCGTTTTCTTTCGGGCTGGTGTGTGGTGGGTAAATTTCGGACGAGGCGGGGTTGTGGCGAAGCGGAGCGGTCGTCTGAAAAGATGCGATTTTGAATCTTGCTTTGTTTTTAATTTGTTTCCGTTTTCAGACGACCCTTGAGGTAATGGGAAGCACAAAAGGTCGTCTGAAAACGGAAGCCGCAGAAATCCGTCCGCAGCTTGCCATAAAACGGGGAAAGCACGGCAATCCCGGCCTTCCCCGTTGTTCTATCGACGGTTTATTGTTTTACGCCGCCGAAGGAGATGTCATCGGCGCGGCTTTCCGTACTACGGGTCGCAATACCCGCCAATGCGGCGGCATTTTGACCGTAGAACTGACCTTTGATGCCTTCGCGGTTGCGGGCGGCATCAGAGGCGAAAGTACCGTTGCGGTTGTCGATTTTCACGCCGGCAAAGTCCAGAGTGTCGCTATGGCGCGCCAGTTTACCGGCCATGCTGCCGCTGTCGCCCGAACCGAAATAGGCTTTGACGGTACCGGTATAGATATCGCGTTCGCCGGCTTTATGACCGTTGACACCGACTACGTTGTAAGTTGCGGTTGCCAAGCCTTTGGTGCTGCCGGTCGGGTTTTTGCCATAGAACCAGGCGGGATGAGCGTTGCCTTTGACATGCGCAGTAGCGGCGGCTTCTGAAGCAGGCGCCCATTCGCCGAAGAACACATTGCCCGAAGCGGTCGGGATTTTGCCGACGGTCAGCAAGCCTTTTCCTTTGCCGTCTTCAGTGTTCAGGCTGAACAGCTCGATCTGATTAATGCGGCGTTCGCGGATGACGCGCTCGCCCTTGCCTTCGATTCTGTCGATAACAAACAGGATTTCTTTGTTTTTCAGGTTGTCGGCATCAGCAACGCGGACGGAATTTTTGACTGTGTATTGAGGTTTTGCCACTGCGTTGTTTGGATTGTAGGCAGGAGGTGCGTCGGCTGTGGTCATGACGCCGACAGGTGTTGTCGAAGTACGTTTGCCATAAATTGGCTCAGAGTAAGGGAAGTTACCATTGTTGACGATGGGTTTAGACGGAGGAGGCGCAATCGGTTTGCCGATAGGGCGGGCAGGAGGTTGGGAGGCTGTGCTCATCACGCCGCTGTCCGGTATCGAAACATTGCCGTCGATTGGCATGGAGTAAGGGAAATCTTGGTTAGCCAATGGCGCACGTTGTGGAGGAGGCGCAGTCGGTTTGACCGGACGTGCAGGAGGCAGGGTTGCGCCCGCCAGCGTCATTACGTCGTCGTGTGCTTTCAAATAAGGTTTGCCGTCATTGGCTGCGTTGGGGTTGATTGGCATGGAGTAAGGGAAATTTTGGTTAGCCAATGGCGCACGTTGTGGGGGAGGCGCAGTCGGTTTGACCGGACGTGCAGGAGGCAGGGTTGCGCCCGCCAGCGTCATTACGTCGTCGTGTGCTTTCAAATAAGGTTCGCCGTCGCGCGCTGCGTTAGGATTAATCGGCATGGAATAGGGGAAATTGTGGTTGTCCAAAGTGCTGCGTGCGGGAGCAGAGGTGGGGCGGGAAGCGTCATATGCAAACGCAGAATGCGCTGTGATAACCGCCGTCGCTGCAAAACAGGTTTTTAGAATAGAGGAAGTTATTTTTTTCATAGCAATACTCTTGTCGATAATTAATCAGGATATTGTCTGTATGCGTGCAACAATAAACTGCTTGATGAAACAAGCTGATACATACAGGGGAGGCGAGGATAGCATGACAAGGGGGAAATGTAAAAAATTACTGTGGGATTATGAATATAAACTGATATTACTCAATTAGATTAAATTTAATAGGGCGATTTGCCCATGACTTGATGAGTGTCGGAGGATTAAAATAGAAAATGCCCGCTTACTGACATTCAGTATAGTGGATTAACTTTAAATCAGGACAAGGCGGACGAAGCCGCACAGTACAGACAGTACAGAACCGATTCACTTTGGTGCTTCAGCACCTTAGAGGAATCGTTCTCTTTGAACTAAGGCGAGGTAACGCCGTCGGTTTAAAGTTAAGCCACTATATATCCGTGATGAAAAAGGTCGTCTGAAACCCGTATAATAGGTTTCAGACGACCTTTTGGCTGTCAGGTGTTGTCCACCTGCTTTTAAAAATTACGCTTCTTTATTTTCGGTCGCTTTTTGGCGCAGGCGCAAGCTCAATTCTCGCAGTTGTTTGTCGTCCACCGCATTGGGCGCGTTAGTCAGCAGACATTGGGCGCGTTGGGTTTTCGGGAAGGCAATCACGTCGCGGATGGATTCGGCGCCGGTCATCAGCGTTACCAGACGGTCGAGACCGAATGCCAAACCGCCGTGCGGAGGCGCGCCGAATTTCAGGTTGTCCAAGAGGAAGCCGAATTTTTCCTGTTGCTCTTCGGGGCTGATTTTCAGCGCGGCGAACACTTTTTCCTGCACGTCGGCACGATGGATACGGATGGAACCGCCACCGATTTCCCAGCCGTTCAACACCATGTCGTAGGCGCGGGCCAGGCAGTTTTCAGGATCGGATGCCATCAGGTCTTCATGGCCTGGCTTGGGCGAGGTGAACGGATGGTGCATGGCTGTCCAGCGGTCGCCGTCTTCGTCGTATTCGAACATTGGGAAATCGACGACCCACAAAGGTTTCCATTCGTCCACGAAGTAGCCGTTTTCCGCGCCGTGTTCCAAGCCGACTTTGATACGCAGCGCGCCAATGGCTTCGTTCACGACTTTGGCTTTGTCTGCGCCGAAGAAGATGATGTCGCCGTTTTGCGCGCCGGTACGCGCAATGATTTCTTTCAGGGCGTTTTCAGACAGGAATTTCACGATTGGAGATTGCAGGCCGCTGTCTTCGCCGTTGGAAAGGTTGCTGACATCGTTCACTTTGATGTACGCCAGACCTTTCGCGCCGTAGATGCCGACAAATTTGGTATATTCGTCGATTTCTTTGCGGCTGAATTTCGCGCCGTTCGGTACGCGCAGGGCAACCACGCGGCCGCCTTTCATGTCGGCTGCGCCACGGAAGACTTTGAATTCTTCCGTTTTCATCAGGTCAGTCAGCTCGGTGAATTTCAGGCTGATGCGCATATCGGGCTTGTCGGAGCCGTAGTAGAACATGGCTTCAGAGTAAGGCATGCGCGGGAAATCGCCCAAATCCACGCCCAATGCGTCTTGGAAAACTTGTTTTGCCATGCCTTCGGTGATGTCCATGATTTCATCCTCGTTCAAGAACGAGGTTTCCAAGTCGATTTGGGTGAATTCAGGCTGGCGGTCGGCGCGCAAGTCTTCGTCGCGGAAGCACTTGGTGATTTGGTAGTAACGGTCGAAACCTGCCACCATCAACAGTTGTTTGAACAATTGCGGCGATTGCGGCAGCGCGAAAAACTCGCCCGGATGAACGCGGCTCGGCACGAGGTAGTCGCGCGCGCCTTCGGGAGTAGAGCGGGTCAGCATCGGGGTTTCGATGTCGATGAAGCCTTGCGCGTCGAGATAACGGCGAACGCCCATAGCGACTTGATAACGCAGGCGCAGGTTGCGCTGCATCACCGGACGGCGCAGGTCGATAACGCGGTTGGTCAGGCGCACGTTTTCGCTGATGTTTTCGTCGTCAATTTGGAACGGCGGCGTAGCAGCAGCATTCAAGACTTCGATTTCTTTGGCAAGGATTTCGATTTTGCCGGAAATCATTTTGTCGTTGGTCGTACCTTCGGGACGGTTGCGCACGCGGCCGGTAATGCTCAAAACGTATTCGTTGCGGGCGGAATCGGCAGTGGCAAACGCTTCGGGCGTATCGGGGTCAATCACGACTTGGACGATGCCTTCGCGGTCGCGCAGGTCGATAAAAATCACACCGCCGTGGTCGCGCCGGCGGTGTACCCAGCCTTTGACGGTTACGGTTTGGTCTAAGTATTGCTCGCTGATTAGGCCGCAGTAGTTGGTACGCATAATATAAATCTTTCTTAATTGTATGATTAATCTGAAATATTTTGAAATTTGGTTTCATACTCTAAACGGGCTTTATCGTTTAGCAGCATAACACTAGTAAATATGTCGCGATTATAAATATTAATAATCCCTTCTGCTGGATATTGGCAGTCCATTGTCGCTGCGTCATTAATACTTAACTCCCTACGACTATACGGTTCCAGCATCCTTGTTTCAGTATATGTGGCTTCAATATTATCAGGACTTTGGATTTTCCATATTTTCTTTTTTAAGATGATGGGTTTGTCGCAGGCATGATCTCCTCCTACGCCTTCAAAAATTTCAATTTCACTACCATCTTTACTAAAACTATATTGCTGTTTCAGTTTATTTAATAATTGTTGAAAATTTTGGTATTCATTTTCTTTGAATTTAAATCCACTTGTTTCATCACTTACTTCCCAGGGAGAGGATAAGATTTCAACCCTATATAATTTTCCTTTTTCAAAATATACATTTACCCAGTCAAAGTTTGCATAATTTGATTTTATATTTTGGAAGATAATTGGATCAGCCGGAGGATAAAAGGAACTTGAGTCATCACTTGGCTGGACTTCTCTCCCTCCTAATTTTTTAATATGGCTAATAATAGATAATTTATTGTTACCTATTTCAAAAAAATCTATACCTGTAATTAAACTTGAGTCAGATGCAAATGTATTGCTTGATAGAAAGACTAAGCAAGAAATTATCCACTTTTTCATTATTGGTCTTTTAACTGATTAATTATATGTATTTTCATTTTTCACTATGGTGGTTAAGCTGTTTCATAGATACTTCATCCGGCATCACCATACCCAGCGAAATCACATATTTCAATGCTTCGTCCACGCTCATATCGAGTTCGCGCACGTCGCTTTTTTTCACCATGATGTAATAGCCGCCGGTCGGATTGGGCGTGGTCGGCACATAGACGGAAAGATAGTCGTCATCGTGCGGCAGGCTGCCTTTGAGTTTGTCGGGAATATGCCCTGAAACAAAGGCAATCGTCCAAATATCGGGTTGCGGGAATGGAACCAGCACGGGCGTTCTGAACGAGCGGCTGCTGTCGGAGAGCAGGGACTCGGATACCTTTTTAACGCTGGAATAGATGGACTTGACGACGGGAATCCGTCCCAACAGGCTGTCCCATGCGGCGAGGATTTGACGCCCCAAAACGTTGGCGGCGAACACGCCGGTCAGAAATAAGACGACGATGGCGGCAATAATGCCCAGGCCAGGAATATTGAATCCCCAGAAATATTGTGGCTGCCATTGCTCGGGCAGCAGGCTGATCAGCCGGTCGGCGGCTGATATGATATAGCTGACCGCCCAAATGGTTACGGCTATCGGCAGCCATACCAGCATGCCTGTAATCAGATATTTTTTTAATGCCTTGGCAACTTTTCCGCCTTCGGCCGTTTGTTCTGTCATCTTCTGTGTTATTCCGACAAATATCGCCCAAACGTTGCATTATACGCGTTTGGGCGATAGGAAACGAGTGTTTTTAATATGGGGAAGGTGTTTGTTTTGCTTTCAGACGACCTGCGTGCAACATGATGTAAAAGGTCGTCTGAAAACGGGGTTGGGCATCAAATTCCATCCCAGTCGTTGAACATCAGACCGATGCCGATGCCGTTTTGTTTGTGGTTGTAATCAATCAGGCTTTCGCCGTAGCCGTGAAAGCCGCGCACAACGCCTTTGAGTTTGCCTTTAATCGGGAAGGTATAGGCGGCTTCAACCGCGCCGTGTCCGGTTTTGGGATTGTAGCGCAGCAGGGACGAAATATTTTGTTTGTCGTTCAGACGGTATTGCAGCTTCAAATCGCCATAACCCATATAGTCGGTAATGTCGGGATTGTCGTTGTTTTCACCGGTCTGATCAAAGGCGCGCATCCACACGCGCGGGATGACGGTCAGTTTGCCCCATTCCATCCCCGCCAATGCGTAAACGCGGTTCCATGAGCGGGATTCGGGTCGGCTTTGTCCGTTGGATTGGTGGACGAAGCCTGCGCCGACCATCCGCAGTTTGCCGCCGAACGGCAAATCTGCCTTCACGGGTTGGGTCAGGAAGATTTCGGGTTCGTAATCGGTGTTGCGGAACGGTGCGGATTTTCTGCCTTGGTTGTAAATCTGCCAATCGGATTTTTGGGTGTAGCCGAACCACAAATCCGCGCGGGTTTTAAACAAATCTTCGGCAATTTTGCTTTTGAACGAAACTTGCAGTTTGGTTTCTATGTGTTTCTGTTCGCTGAATTTTTCCTGATTGGTCGTGCCACGCGAAGGGGAGTGGGGATGAAGGTTGGGCGAGCTGTTGTACCATGCGGGCATCAGGTACATGGGATTGTGCTCGCGCACGCTCAACAAGCCGCGCGAGTCGTTTTTGTCCAAATCGTACATCAGGCTCAGCGGCGTGTAGGCATCGGCTGCGGTGCGTAGATTGTCTTCCGAAAGGGTGGATTGCTCTTTATTTTCGTCAAACACAATCGTCGCCGCCTTTTTCTCACGGCTGGTGCTGATGGTTTTGGGCAAATCGACCGGCGCTTTGGCGGTTTCTTCGCGAATGACGGGCAGCGGTGCTTGCGGCGGCAGTTGAGCTGAGTAAATGCTGTCGTAACACGCCAAACGGGTGGCATTGTCTTGAATGGAGGTGCATTGCAAAGCCGTGTCGGCATAGGCGACAGGAGCGGCTGTTCCGCCGATAAGGATAAGCATCAAAGCGCGCCGACATTTGGATAATGACGGTTTTTTGTTCTTTAGGGCATCGCTTTGCGCCAAATTGTGTTTCAACATCTTGTTCATCATTTCATTCATGGGATTGCCGATTGGGTGTTTTCAGACGACCTTTTGCCTGAACATCGGGATTAATCGTTTGAAAAGCAGATCAAGCCGCATTTTACCGCCTTGTGCCTTCTTTACGGCAGGTCGTCTGAAAAGTTTACATCAACTTGCACCACATACGGCAATGCCCCTGAAAGGTTAAGACCTCAGGGGCATCGTTATCTGCTTACCTGTCCCGACGCGGTAACACGCCAAGGCGATGGGCGAAAAAGATTAAGCCAATGCTTTTACTTTGGCAGACAGACGGCTCTTATGGCGGGCTGCTTTGTTTTTGTGGAATACGCCTTTGTCAGCGATACGGTCGATGACTTTGACGGACTCTTGGTAAACTGCTTGAGCAGCAGCTTTGTCGCCGGCTTCAACTGCTTTCAACACTTTTTTCACCGCGGTACGGAATGCAGTACGCAGGCTGGCGTTGTGGGCGCGTTGTTTAACCGATTGGCGGGCACGTTTGCGGGCTTGTGCGCTGTTTGCCATATTGAATATCTCCTGAAAAAATAAATTCTGTAAACGCGCAATTTTAAAGACAGATTCCTCTATATGCAAGTATTTTCTCTGTTCGCGCGCGCAAATCGCCCGTATTTTGCCCAAAAACGACATCTTGTGCAACGCCGTTTTCCCGAGCCTAAGAAATCGTGCCTTATTTCAATAAAAATCAGTCAGATATTGCTTTGAGTTCTCACCCACTTCCATTACAATAGCCCCGCTTTGCGCCGGGGTATTGATGGGGTGCAGAGTGTTCATTTTCCGTTAACAATCTTTCATCAGGAATCTGCCCGTATGAAAAAATCCGTATTAGCCGTATTGGCGGCATTGTCGCTGGCCGCTTGCGGCGGTGGCGAGAAAAAAAACGAGCAACCTCAAGCAGGCAGCGCGCCTGCTGCCAATGCCGAAGCAGCCGCCACCGATACTTTGAACATCTACAACTGGTCGAACTACGTTGACGAGAGCACCGTTGAAGACTTCAAAAAAGCCAATAAGCTGAAGCTGACCTACGACCTTTACGAAAACAACGAAACCCTCGAAGCCAAAATGCTGACCGGCAAATCCGGCTATGACTTGGTCGTTCCCGGTATCGCCTTCCTGCCCCGCCAAATCGAAGCAGGTGCTTATCAAAAAATCAATAAAGACCTGATTCCCAATTACAAAAACATCGATCCCGAATTGTTGAAAATGCTGGAAACTGCCGACCCGGGCAACCAGTATGCCGTTCCTTATTTCTCCGGCGTCAACACTTTGGCAATTACAGCAAAGGGCAAAGAACTTTTGGGCGGCAAGCTGCCTGAAAACGGTTGGGATTTGCTGTTCAAGCCTGAATACACCAACAAGCTGAAATCATGCGGTATCGCCTTGTGGGACACGCCGAGCGAAATGTTCCCGATTTTGCTGAACTACTTGGGTAAAGACCCCAAAGGCACAAATCCTGATGATTTGAAAGCGGCGGCGGAAGTGCTGAAAGCCATCCGTCCTGATGTAAAACGTTTCAGTCCGTCTATCATTGACGAACTGGCACGCGGCGACATCTGTCTCGCAGCGGGTAACGGCGGCGACTTGAACTTGGCGAAAGCCCGTTCCGAAGAAGTGAAAAACAACGTCGGCATTGAAGTTTTGACGCCGAAGGGCATGGGCTTCTGGATTGAATCTTGGCTGATTCCCGCCGATGCGAAAAACATCGCCAATGCCCATAAATACATCAACTACACACTTGATCCCGAAGTGGCTGCGAAAAACGGCATTGCCGTTACCTTCGCGCCCGCAAGCAAACCGGCACGCGAGAAAATGCCTGCCGAATTGGTTAACACCCGCTCCATCTTCCCGAATGCTCAGGATATGAAAGACGGTTTTGTGATGCCGCAAATGAGTTCGGATGCGAAGAAACTGTCGGTTAATCTGTGGCAGAAGATTAAAGTCGGTTCGAACTAATGGTTTGATGTTTTGAAGTGAAAGGTCGTCTGAAAACCTTGAATTGGGGTTTTCAGACGACCTTTGCTTATGTTGGTTTCGTGGTGGGGCGGTTGTATAGTGGATTAACTTTAAACCGGTACGGCGTTGCCTCGCCTTAGCTCAAAGAGAACGATTCTCTAAGGTGCTGAAGCACCAAGTGAATCGGTTTCTGTACTGTCTGTACTGTCTTGCGGTTTCATCGCCTTGTCCTGATTTAAAGTTAATCCACTATATATGGATTTGACTTTAATGTGATGTTCTTTTGTTTTATTTTGCGGTGGTATTGGTTGTGATTTGGTTGTCTTGTGTTGATTTTAAATTGGGTTCACTCTGTTTGTAATGATTTGAGTGATAAAGAAAAAGCACAGTTTAATTAAACTGTGCTTTCAGAATTTGGCACGCCCACGGGGAATCGAACCCCGGTTACCGCCGTGAAAGGGCGATGTCCTAACCGCTAGACGATGGGCGCGGATAAGTTTTGTTGGCGCACCCGGAGCGATTCGAACGCCCGACCCTCTGGTTCGTAGCCAGATACTCTATCCAACTGAGCTACGGGTGCATTTTCATCACTTCGCGACTGCGTCGTGAATCAAGAAGACCGAATAATATACAAGCTGTCGGCGGCTGTCCAGTATTTTCTGGATAAAAATATTTACAATAAAATAACAATATGAAAATAAAGGATATTAATTATCGTAAAATGCCCAATCCCGATAAATCTTGCGCCATTTTTGCGGCGGCGTTGTCTGTCATGCCGCCGACAAAATCTAAGATTTTCATGTAGGCGCGATACAGGCTGTCGGTTTCTTGGATGGGGTCGTGGTTTTTTAACAGATCAAGCGCGAGGGATTGGCGCACATCGACCTGTTTTTGCGCAATCATGGCGTATGCGGCGGGAACCAATAAATCCAAAATGGAACCGAGACACGGGAAAGTGGCGATTTCGGTCATGAGTTTGGTGCGGTGGCGGAAAATGCGCGTGCGGGCAAGTTCTTTCGCTTTTTCCAAGGTGTTTTGAACCTGCGGGCTGCACAACGCCAACAGGTCTTTGCCTTTGAAGTTGCCGTTTAGCAGGTCGGATTGGTGCATCATGAAGGTTTGGGCGACGTCTTCTATCGCTTTGCCGATGGCGATGCCGCGCAACATGGCGCAACGCTGGCGGCTGGATTGCGCGTGCCAAGTGCTTTCTTCAAACGTGAGTTCGGATAATACGCTTTCGATTTCAGCGTCGCTCAGCAAATCCAGTTCGACCGCGTCTTCCAAGTCTAAGAGGGCGTAGCAGATGTCGTCGGCTGCCTCCATCAGGTAGGAAAGGGGATGGCGTACCCAGCAGTCTTTGCCTGATTCAATCAGCCCCAATTCATCGGCAACGCGACGGATGAAGGGTAATTCGGTTTGGTAAATATTGAATTTTTTTCTTCCGTTGGGGTGTTGCGTGGTCCAAGGGTATTTCAGCAGTGCGCCTATGGCGGCGGATGTCAGGCGCATGCCGCCTGCGTCGGGATACATTTCCAAACTTGCCGTGATGCGCAGGCTGTGGGCATTGCCTTCATAGGTTTGGATGTCGTTGCGTTCGGCGTCGTTTAATGTCTGTAAAAACGGCTGGTTTTTGGGATTGCGGAACCAGTCGCGCAATGCGTCTTCTCCGGTGTGTCCGAACGGCGGGTTGCCTAGGTCGTGCGCAAGGCAGGCGACTTGAACGACGGCGCCGATATCGCTCGGCGTATTGTTTTCCGGTAAAAAGCCGCCTGCCTGCAGCATCACGCCTACGCGGTTGCCGATACTGCGCCCGACGCTGGCGACTTCGACGCTGTGTGTGAGGCGGTTGTGGGTCAGGTCGTGTTCGGCTAGAGGGTGAACTTGGGTTTTACGTCCCAATCTGCGAAATGCGCCGGAGAACACGACGCGGTCGTAGTCGATATGGAAGTCGGTGCGCAAAGCATCGGCACCTTCTTGGGTGGAAGGCGTGACGGTCGGGATGATTTCGCCGTTTTTCGTGCGGAAACGTTGTGTGGAGAGTAGATTTTTCCAATTCATCTGCATGAAATTGCTCCTTGCGGGTTTTCAGACGAGCTGTGTAGGATGGATTGGATATTACTGCATTGCGGGACGGTTTGAAATCCCGATTGGCGTAGGGCGGCTGCTTGGGTTGCGGGTCTGAACAGGACTTTGTTTTTCAGTTACAATACGCACTTATTATAATGATCGACAGTTTGAAGAGACGCGATGAAAGAACATAAGGCCCGGAAACGCTTCGGGCAGAATTTTTTGCAGGACACGCGCATTATTGCCGATATTGTCAACGCCGTGCGTCCGCAGGCGGATGATGTGGTGATTGAGATCGGTCCGGGCTTGGCGGCGATTACCGAGCCTTTGGCGAAAAAGCTGAACCGCCTGCACGTTATCGAAATCGACCGCGACATCGTACGTCGTCTGAAAACGCTGCCGTTTGCGGATAAGCTGGTGATTCATGAAGGCGATGTATTGCAGTTTGATTTCAACAGCATTGCGGGCAAAAAGAAAATCGTCGGCAATCTGCCGTACAACATTTCCACGCCGCTTTTGTTCAAGCTGGCGGAAGTGGCGGACGATGTCGTCGATATGCACTTTATGTTGCAAAAAGAAGTGGTCGAGCGCATGGTTGCCGCGCCGAAAAGCAACGACTATGGCCGCTTGGGTGTAATGCTGCAATATTTTTTCGATATGGAGCTGCTGATTGATGTGCCACCCGAATCGTTCGACCCTGCGCCGAAAGTCGATTCGGCGGTGGTGCGCATGATTCCGGTGAAACACCGCATCGGTAAGGCAGACGATTTCGAGCATTTCGCCAAACTGGTGAAACTCGCCTTCCACCAACGCCGCAAAACCATACGCAACAATTTGAAAGAGCTTGCCGGCGACGAGGATTTGCAGGCAGTCGGTATCAGCCCGCAAGACCGCGCCGAACACATCGCGCCGGAGAAATATGTGGAACTGAGCAATTATCTCGTCCGTAAGGTCGTCTGAAAAATAGGGGATGGAATGCTTAAAAAATATCTTTGGGGCGGGGTAGTCATATTCATTGCAGGTACGGTGTTTGCCTTAGGCGGTGTCGGAGGGAAGAAAGGTGATTTGCTGAGTAAGGCAAAGGCTGGTGATGCAGATGCACAATATATGCTGGCAGAGCAGTTGGAAATGACCACTGACCCTGTGAATCTCAAGAAGAGTGAGTTTTACTATTGGCTCAAGAAAGCTGCAAAAAACGGCAATGGTCAGGCACAGAATTTACTCCATGATATTGATGCTGAATATGATAGAAAGGCTTTGGAAGACGAACTTGCACCTAACGGTTCGCAAAAATTGATGGATGAAGTCGCCAAGCTGGAAAGGCAGAAACGGAAAAATTATCCGTTAATCAAGGAAAAATTGTTTAAAGCGGGGACGTTGGGGAATTTTTCGGCTCTGGTGAAAACCGCATGGCTATTTGGAAATCAGGATGCTGCGCGGGAATATGGCGTGCCTTTCCATCCTTTGAAAGCCTGTATTTTGTCGGTATATACCAATAATCGTTATGGTGATCTGAATAAGGATGCAATGGATGTATTGTGCAGCGGTATTTACTATGAACACAATGCGAAAAAAATAGATGGCTATGTTAAACGTATCGAAGATAAACCAGCCAAAATCTGGTCAATTTTAGAGAATGTAAAATAAACATGATTAAATTCAAAAACGTACATAAACATTTCAAAGACCTGCACGTCATCAACGGCGTCAATCTGGAAGTGAAGCAGGGTGAAGTGGTGGTGGTTTGCGGACCTTCGGGCAGTGGCAAATCGACGCTCATCCGTACCGTCAACCAGCTTGAAAGCATTGAGAGCGGCGAGATTTGGGTGGACGGTATCAATGTTGCCGATCCGCAGACGGATTTGAACAAGGTGCGTGAGGAAGTGGGTTTTGTGTTCCAAGGCTTCAATCTGTATCCGCATCTGACCGTATTGGAAAACATCATCCTTTCGCCGATGAAGGTGAAAAAACAAAGCCGCGAACAGGCTGAGGAAAAGGCGATGGAGCTGTTGGAACGCGTAGGCTTGGCGCATAAAAAAGATGCTTTCCCCAGCCAGCTTTCCGGCGGACAGCAGCAGCGCGTGGCGATTGCGCGCGGGTTAGCGATGGAGCCGCGCGTGATGCTGTTTGACGAACCGACTTCCGCGCTCGACCCGGAAATGGTCGGCGAGGTGTTGAAAGTGATGCAGGACTTGGCGGAAAGCGGCATGACCATGATGTGTGTTACGCATGAAATGGGCTTTGCGCGCGAAGTGGCAGACCGCATTATTTTCGTGGATAAAGGGCAGATTTTGGAAAACGAAACGCCTGAAGAGTTTTTTACCAATCCGAAACACGAACGCGCCAAACAGTTCTTGCAGCAAGTGATGACGCATTAACAGCTTGTCAAAAGGTCGTCTGAAAGACAGATTTGGGCTTTCAGACGACCTTTGGCGAATGCAACCGACATCTCTAAAGACAAGAGAATAAAACAATGAAAATGACAGACATTCTTCATAGGTATTATGGTGATTTTGATCTGATAAAGGAAAAATGGAATGAAGACTATGAAAGCATTTTGATTAAGACAAAGTATGATCAAAAATATAAAAGATGTCGTTTGGCAAAGAAAACACCCAAAAAAGAAGGCTACTTTACAGTCTTTTGGAAAAAAGACCAAGAGAACAAAAATATCCCTTATACCGATGAGGACTTGGGCGATGAACTGATTATTGTCGTGATAGACGGCTGTCATTGCGGTTTATTTATAATTCCCAAAGAGGTGGCTATCAGTAAAAAAATTCTCTCTACAAAGGATTGTAAAGGAAAGATGTCCATGCGATTTTATCCACCCTGGTGCACAAATTTAAATAAAACAGCCCAGAAAACACAAAAATGGCAAATGGATTATTTTAGAATAGATATAGACGGCAAAGAGGTCATTTCTCATTTTGCCGTAGCAAAGGAAAACCATGTATTTTGTTGACCGTACCGCCGTCGTGCTTAAGCCGACCGCCCGTTTTTTGGAATGGCTGAAATCCGCCGATGAAAATATGCCCGACCTGACCATCGAGCAAATCCGTGCCAACTGCTCCGTGTTTCTCGTGCCGCAGTTTGACGAGCCGGAAGCCGTGATTGCCTATTTTGACGAACGCTACCAACAGATTTTCGAGGCGGAACTCGCAGGCTGGGACATCGATAAAAGCAAGTGGCCGCAAGACATGAGCCTGAAGGCGTTTTGGGAATTTTTCGATACCGAAATCCACGATATGGTTTTGGACATGGAAGAAGCGGAATTGAGCATTACGCCCGTGTTCGACAATATGATGTAGGGCGATGCGCGCTTTTCAGACGACCTTGAAGCCGTCCCGTTCTTTAAAAGCCTTGTCCGTTTTGTTGCATTTGTCCGCAGTGGCCGTGTGCCTGATATGGTTTTACGGCTGGATGATGTGGTTCGGGCTGGTGGCGTTGGCGGGCAGTTTTGTCCACGCTTGGCGCGTGGTGAATTTGCGGACGGCGGGTGCGGTAAAGAAAATCGCCATCGACCGCCATGCGCGCGCTTCCGTGTTTTGCGGAGACGGAGAAGGGCAGGGCGCGGTGTTGGACGGTGCGACGATGCTGACTCCTTACGCTTTGTTTTTACAGTGGAACGCCGACGGTAAAACGATACGGCAATGCGTGACGCCCGATATGGCGGATAAAGAATCTTACCGTCGTCTGAAAGTTTGGGCGCGCTGGTGTCAGGCTCAGAATGCCGGGCATCCGCTTTAATTCAACAAGGCGATTTCCCGCCTTGTCCTATACAAATTAAACCCAATATAAAAATAGTCCACACAAGTAGCAGTAACCGTCCCCATTATTCCGAAGCGACGGTTTCAGACGACCTTTTGAAAAACGAAACACACATGAAAACATTACAAGACTGGCTCTCGCATTTGGAAACCGCCCACAGCGGCGGCTTAATCGACATGGGCTTGGAACGCACGAGCGAAGTGAAAAAACGCATGAAGCTCGAGCCGCAATGCCCCGTCGTCGTTGTCGCGGGAACAAACGGGAAAGGTTCGGTCTGCGCCTACCTGACGCAGATTTACAAACAGGCAGGCTTCAAAGTCGGTACGCTGACCAGCCCGCATTTATTGCGTTACAACGAACGCATCGCCGTCAACGCCGAGCCGGTTTCAGACGACCTCATCACCGCTTCCTTCGAGCGCATCGAAGCGGCGCGCGGCGAAATATCGCTGACTTATTTTGAATTCAATGCCTTGGCGGCGGTCGATATCTTCATACGCGAACAAGTCGATGTGATGATATTGGAAGTCGGTTTGGGCGGACGTTTGGACGCGGTCAATGTGTTCGACTGCGATTGCGCGGTGGTTACCAGCGTGGATTTGGACCATCAGGCGTTTTTGGGCGATACGGTCGAGCAGGTCGGCTTTGAAAAAGCAGGCGTGTTTCGTAGCGGCAAACCCGCAATCTGCGGGCAAAACCCCGCGCCCGAATCGTTGGTCGCACACGCCGAAGCCATAGGCGCGAAACTGCTGATGGTGCAGCGCGATTTCGATTTTTCCTCATTGGAAAACATCCAATGGAACTACCGCTTTCATCCGCAGCATTCAGACGACCCCGCGCGCAACCGAAATTCCCTGCCGTTCCCCGCATTGCGCGGCGCATACCAGCTTTCCAACGCAGCCTGCGCGTTGACCGTGTTGGAATGTTTGAACGAAAAATTGCCGGTGGACATCGGCGCCATCAAACGCGGTTTGCTGCTGGTTGAAAACCCCGGACGCTTCCAAGTCCTGCCAGGCCGCCCGCTGACCGTTTTGGATGTCGGACACAACCCCCACGCTGCCCGCGCCCTGCGCCGCAGCCTGATTAATTTGGCGTTTGCGCAAAAACGCACCGCCGTGTTCAGCATGCTGTCCGATAAAGACATAGACGGCGTGTTGGAAATCGTTAAAGACCAGTTTGACGAGTGGTATATCGCGCCTTTGGACGTGCCGCGCGGCATGACGGCGGAAGCCTTGCAGGTGAAACTGGAAGCACAAAATATCGAAAATATACAAACTTTTACCTCTGTTCGAGAGGCGTACCGCGCAGCTTTGGCTAAGGCGGGCGAAAATGATAGAATCGTTGTTTTCGGCTCATTTCATACCGTTGCCGACGTAATGGTGGCGTTGTAAAAGGAAATCTCCATGTCTGACAATAAGCAAAATGAAGTTCTGACCGGTTACGAACAGCTCAAACGCCGCAACCGCCGCCGCTTGGTTATGGCATCGGGGTTGGTGGCGGCATCGACCGTTTTATTGGGTGTCGCCCTGTCAACCGGACCGGAAAACAAGCCAGAAGAAAACGCCCAAACTACAACCATCCAACAGAATAATGCCAACGCAGAACCTGCCAACCTGGCGGATGCGACCGTGTTGGAACCCTCTACCAAAGAAGATTTGGAAGCAGCGGCAGAAGCGGCTAAAAATGCCGATGCCGAAGTAGCGGACAAACCGCAGGAAACCGCCGCGCCGGAGCAAACTGCGCAAGCCGAGCCGCAACCTGATGCGCCGCAGGCCGCGCCCGAAGATGTAGGCCCGCCTTTGGTGCTGATTAACGATACGCTGTCAGACAGCGACATCAAAGGTTTGGAAGAGTCTGAGAAAATCCAAAAAGCCGAAGCCGCCAAACGCGAAGCAGCCGAGCGCCGCGCGGAAGAGCGCCGCCGTAACCGTGAAGAGCAGCGTAAAGCGCAGCAGCTTCAAGCCCAAGAAGCAGCGGAACGCGAAGCCAATGCCGCAGCGCGTAAACGCGCCCTTCAAGCTGCCAAAGCCGAGAAGGCGGAACGTGCCGCCGCAGCCGAACGCAACAAGCTGGCACAGTTGGAAAAAGCCGAGAAAGCCATTGCCGAACGTAAGGCGTTAAAAGCCAAAGAAGAAGCGGCGGCGAAACACAAAGCGGCAGCGGAAAAAGCCAAAGAAACCGTCACAGTATCCGCATCCGAACCTAAAGAAAGAATTCGGGTAGATGCTTCCAAATACGAAAAAATCGAAACAGCCAACAAAAAAGCTTCCGCGGTAAGGGAAGCCGAAGCGAAAGTTGCCAAAGCCAAAACCGAGCAGACGGCCAAGGCAGAGAAAACCGCTACTGCCGAAAGGTCGTCTGAAAAGGCAAAAACCAAAACCGCCGAAGTCAAATCAGGTAAAAAAGCCGCCATTCAGGCTGGTTATGCTGAAAAAGAACGCGCCTTGAGCCTGCAACGCAAAATGAAAGCAGCAGGTATCGACTCAACCATTACCGAAGTGATGACGGATAAAGGCAAGGTTTACCGCGTCAAATCGGGCGCATACAAAAACGCCTACGATGCCGAACGCGACTTGAACAAACTGCGCGTACACGGTATTGCCGGACAGGTAACCAATGAATGATATTCCGTTAGCCGACATACTCGCCTTCGGCGTGATCGCGGCGTGTATCGTGATGTCGATGATACGCGGCGTCATTGCCGAAGCGGGTTCGCTGTTTGCGTGGGTGATTTCATTCTTGTTGGCTAAAACATTTGCCGTGCCGTTTTCGGAAGTGGCGTTCAAATCGATTCAACCGCGCGCCTTGGGCGTTGCCATTTCGTTTGTCGTGATTTTCTTTTTGGCGCGTTTTCTACAGCAGTTTTTACGCACCATACTGACCAACGCAGCGTCATCGATGGGCTTGGGCAGCGTCAACAGAGTATTGGGCGGCGTGTTCGGCGCAGCCAAAGGCGTATTGTTGGTCACTTTAGCGGTCATGGTCTGCGCCCACACCGATTTGCCGGAAACGGAAGATTGGCAAAGCTCGTACAGCATTCCTTATTTCCAATCATTGTCTGAAGTCATCATGCCTTATCTGCCCGGTCAGAAGGAAAAGGCGGAAGATAAGGCGGAATCGTAAATCCACCGGTTTCAGACGACCCCGATTGCATCGAAGGTCGTCTGAAACCGGTTTTTCATGAGTTAAAAGTTCGGCAGCTATATTTGCCGAACGCGCTGCTGATAGTCTGAATCTCCGATAGAGGTATGGGCGGGGTGATGGTAAGGTGATGAAATAGAAGCGTTTATAGTGAAGTTGGATTTAATTTTCGATGCTTCGTGTCGTCGGACTGATTCATCAATCAGTCATGGTCCGAATCTGATTTCAAACTGAACGGGCGAATGATTGTCAACAATTTGGGCAACTTTGTCCGATTTATTCTATAATTCTGTTTTCCAAGTTAACCTCGAATTCGGAGAAGACGATATGTGCGGTGTATTAGGTTTGGTCAGCCATGAGCCGGTAAACCAGCTTCTGTACGACGGTTTGCAGATGTTGCAGCACAGGGGGCAGGATGCGGCGGGCATTGTGACGGCGGAAGGCAGCACGTTCCATATGCACAAAGGCAAAGGCATGGTGCGCGAAGTGTTCCGCACACGCAATATGCGCGATTTGATCGGCAACGCGGGCATCGCCCACGTCCGTTATCCTACGGCGGGCAACGCAGGCAGCAGCGCGGAGGCGCAGCCTTTCTACGTCAGCTCGCCTTTCGGCATCGTTTTGGCGCACAACGGCAACCTCACCAATACCGCCGAACTGTATGAAAACGTGTGCAACAAACACCTGCGCCACGTCAACACCAGCTCCGATTCCGAAGTTTTGCTCAACGTATTCGCACACGAATTGCGTCGCGAAGTCTCTAAAAACGCCAATCCCCACCGGCTCAATATCGACAATATTTTCAACGCCGTTGCCGAAGTCCACCGCCTGGTGCGCGGCGCATACGGCGTGGTTGCCATGATTGCGGGCTACGGCATGCTCGCTTTCCGCGATCCTTACGGCATCCGCCCGCTGGTGTTGGGTTCGCAAACCGACGAGGCAGGCAGAAAATCCTATGCCGTCGCCTCCGAATCCGTTGCCTTCAATGCGCTTGCCTACGATTTGGAACGCGATATCCAGCCGGGCGAAGCGGTATTCGTCGGCTTTGACGGCACACTGATTGCCCGTCAATGCAGCGACCGCGCCAAACTCAGCCCCTGCCTCTTCGAATACGTCTATTTTGCCCGTCCCGACTCCGTAATCGACGGCGTATCGGTTTACCAATCGCGTTTGGATATGGGCGTGTCCTTAGCGGAAAAAATCAAACGCGAGCTGCCCGTGGACGACATCGACGTCGTGATGCCCATTCCCGACACCAGCCGCCCCAGTGCGATGGAACTTGCCGTCCACCTCAAAAAGCCTTACCGCGAAGGTTTGATTAAAAACCGCTATATCGGCCGCACCTTTATCATGCCCGGTCAGGCGACACGCAAAAAATCCGTGCGCCAAAAACTCAGCCCGATGGAAACTGAGTTTGAAGGCAAAAGCGTATTGCTGGTGGACGACTCCATCGTGCGCGGGACGACCAGCCGCGAAATCGTCGAAATGGTACGCGCAGCGGGCGCGCGCAAAGTCTATATCGCTTCCGCCGCACCCGAGGTACGCTATCCCAATGTGTACGGCATCGATATGCCCACGCGTGAAGAATTGATTGCCAACGGGCGCAGCGCGGCGGAAATTGCCGCCGAAATCGGCGCGGACGGCATCGTTTTCCAAAATTTGAGCGATTTGGAAGCCGTCGTCAAAGCACTCAATCCGAAAATCGAATCCTTCGATTCGTCCTGTTTCAACGGCATCTATCAAACCGGCGACATCGACCAAGCCTATCTTGACCGCCTGTCCGCCGAGAAATCCGGCTGCGGCGGCTTGAAAGTCCACCCGAGCAGGATGGAACACAGCATCAGCATCAGCGATGCGGGTGACGAAGAATAAAACCGGTTTGAACGATTAAGGCAAAAGGTCGTCTGAAACGGGGTCATGTTTCAGACGACCTTTGTATAGTGGATTAACTTTAAATCAGGACAAGG
>NZ_KV800971.1:39506-44944 GCF_001810355.1 Neisseria sp. HMSC074B07
CGCCGTCCTGGTTTAAAGTTAATCCACTATATTATTTTTAACGGCAAGATTATGAGTACCGAAACCAAAAACTACATCACGCCCGTCGGTTGGCAGGCGTTGAAAGACGAGCTGTATCAACTGGTCAATAAAGAGCGTCCCGAAATCGTCCAAATCGTCAACTGGGCGGCAAGCAACGGCGACCGCAGCGAAAACGGCGACTATCTTTACGGCAAACGCCGTATGCGCGAAATCGACCGCCGCATCCGATTCCTGACCAAGCGTTTGGAAGCCGCCGTCGTCGTCGATCCCGAATTGCGCGAAGCGACCGACCAAGTGTTTTTCGGCGCAACCGTCGGATTGTTGCGCGGCGACGGGCGCGAGCAAACCGTTAAAATCGTCGGCGTCGATGAAATCGATACCGCGCAAAACAAAATTTCTTGGATTTCGCCGTTGGCGCGTTGTTTGATTAAAGCGAGGGAAGGGGACGAAGTCGTCTTGAATACACCGGAAGGGCGCGAAGAGATTGAAATTTTGTCGGTGGAATACATACGGATTGATTGAGCGGCAGCCAGTGTCATGCCGTATTTGTTGTGATGAAAAGGTCGTCTGAAAACATCAGGGTTTTCAGACGACCTTTTGTTTGAAGCCGCCACTTCGCAAACTGACCTGTCCGCTGGATGTAATAATCTTTCTTTTGAGCCAAAGCAAGGCGGCGCGACCTCATTTTAGGTTTAATACACTATTGTTTTTTATCCGATAAGACCGTAAACCGGCATCCCCCGACACTGCCCTACCGCGACAGTTTTGCCGTCTTTCAAAAGCGGCGTTCCCACCTCAATCCACTTTAAGGAAAATCATGGCTTCGCGCGATTTATACCCACAGGAAATTTTACAGGTCGTCCTCGATAAAAGCTGTGCCAAGGCACAATCCAGCGTTTCCACGCTGGCGGTTTTGAGCGTTTTGGCAGGCGGATACATCGGCTTCGGTTATCTGGCTTATTTGAAAGTGGTCAGCGGCATTCCGCACGAATGGGGCGGCTTGGCGACTTTGCTCGGCGCGGCAATGTTTCCCATCGCCTTGATCTGCATCCTGCTCGGCGGCGGCGAGCTGGTAACGAGCAATATGATGATTATGTCTTTGGGGCGTTTGGCAGGGCGGATTTCCACAAAAATGCTGCTGCGCAACTGGGTCGTCGTGTGTCTGGGCAATTTGGCGGGAACGCTGGCGATGGCGTTTTTCCTCGGACACTATGTCGGCATGACTGAAGGCAGCGTGGCAGAAAAAACGATTGCGGTGGCGGAAGCCAAAGTCCATATGGATTTCGGCAGGGCTTTCGTCTCGGCGGTCGCGTGTAACTGGATGGTGTGTATGGGCGCATGGCTGCACTTTGCCGCCAAACATACGGCAGGGCGGATGTTGGCGATTTGGTTTCCTGTGATGATTTTCGTGTTAAACGGTTTCCAACACCTTGTCGCCAATATGTTCGTCATCCCCGCCGGTATTTTGGCGGGCGCAGACATCACATGGGGGCAGTTTTTCTTCAACATGATTCCCGTGTTTTTAGGCAATGTCTTCGGCGGCGCATCGTTTGTCGGCGCGTCGTACCTTTATACTTATAAAGATACGCTGAAAGATTGCGCCGAATAATCTGCCTTTGAGCATACAAAACCTGCTTCAAAAAGCAGGTTTTGCCGTTTCAGACGACCCCCGAGCCGATTTTCGACACAGTCCGTCTGATATAATGCCGCCTCAAAATAATCAGATACATGAAACACATGACTCAAGCCTCCCTCCCGCCCCGCCGCCTTTCCGTCGCCCCCATGCTCGACTGGACGGACCGCCACTACCGCTACCTCGCCCGCCAGATTACCCGCAACACATGGCTTTACAGCGAAATGGTCAATTCCGGCGCCATCGTCTATGGCGACAAAGACCGCTTTTTGATGTTCAACGAAGGCGAGCAGCCGGTCGCCCTGCAACTGGGCGGCAGTGACCCGTCCGATTTGGCGAAAGCAGCCAAAGCCGCCGAAGAATACGGCTACAACGAGGTCAATCTCAACTGCGGCTGCCCCAGCCCGCGCGTGCAAAAAGGCTCGTTCGGCGCGTGTCTGATGAACGAAGTCATGCTGGTTGCCGACTGCCTCAACGCCATGCAGGACGCAGTAGGCATCCCCGTTACCGTTAAACACCGCATCGGCGTCGACAGGCAGACCGAATACCAAACCGTCGCCGATTTCGTCGGCACGCTGCGCGACAAAACCGCCTGCAAAACCTTCATCGTCCACGCCCGCAACGCATGGCTGGACGGACTCTCCCCCAAAGAAAACCGCGACGTTCCGCCGTTGAAATACGATTACGTTTACCGCCTCAAGCAAGAGTTTCCCGAGCTGGAAATCATCATCAACGGCGGCATCACCACCAACGAAGCAATCGCCGGACACCTGCAACACGTTGACGGCGTAATGGTCGGACGCGAGGCGTACCACAACCCGATGGTCATGCACGAATGGGACAGGCTGTTTTACGGCGATACCCGCAGCCCGATTGAATACGCCGATTTGGTGCAGCGCCTCTACACATACAGCCAAGCCCAAATCCAAGCCGGACGCGGCACAATCTTGCGCCACATCGTCCGCCACAGCCTCGGGCTGATGCACGGCCTGAAAAACGCCCGCACTTGGCGGCGTATGCTTTCCGATGCGACGCTGTTGAAAGACAACGACGGCAGCCTGATTCTCGACGCGTGGAAAGAGGTCGAGCGGGCGAACGTATGGGAACATCGCGGATAAGTTGATTTTCGATTGCCGCTGTCCGGCAGCTGAAAATCGGTTCTCCGCCGCAAAAAAACAAAGGTCGTCTGAAAACGGAACAGGTTTTTAGAAGACCTCTCTTTATCCCATATGACACAATCGGCCCAGTCTATTATAGTGGATTAACTTTAAATCAGGACAAGGCGACGAAGCCGCACAGTACAGACAGTACAGCAAGGCAAGGCAACGCCGTACTGGTTTAAAGTTAAGCCACTATAAAATCCCCGTTTCAGACGACCTTTAAAGAAAGAACAATATGTATCACGCATTCGGCGGCGCGGCAGGCGTACGCAACCTGACCGACCGCTTTTACGACTTGATGGAACTCGAGCCGCAATACCGCGCCCTGCGACAAATGCACGGCGAAGACATGACGCTGATTCGCGAAAAACTCTACGAATTTTTCAGCGGCTGGCTCGGCGGCCCGCCCTTGTTCGAGCAGAAATACGGCCATCCCATGCTGCGCGCGCGGCACATGCCTTTTGCCGTGAATATGCAAGTACGCGACGAATGGGTCGCCTGCTTCGCCCAAGCCATGAATGAATTGGAAATCGGCAAAGACCTCGCCGAACCCGTCCTTATCCGCATTTTTGCGATGGCGGACTGGATGCGCAACCAAAACGAAGAAGGCGTAGAACCGCCTATGCCGCCGATGGCGGTCGATCCCGAAATCCGCATTCCTGAGCTGAAAAACGTCTTAAAGCAATACGGTGTGGACGGTTATTTCCCAACCTTCCCGGCTTGAGGTCGTCTGAAAAAGACGAATCCCTTCCCGTTTTCCCTGTTTGATAAAAGGGCTGCTGTTGTAAAGTGGCAGCCGTTTGTACTCAATCAATAGTGGAGAATCCCAATACGATATTTCTGCCGGTAACAGTCAGGTAAAGTAGCAAAATAGCATTTTAAATGCAGTAAGGATAGAATCACGGCATTTTCAGACGACCTCGACCGTCGTCTGAAAATGCCGTGATTTTTTATGGAACATACATCAGGGAAGTTTGAAATGAACACATGGTTGAAAAAAATGATGGTTGCTTTGCTGGCTTTGGGTATAGGGCAGGCAGCTTGGGCGGATGATGTACCGAATTTAAAGAAAATAGTGCAAAGGGCGGAAGCGGGAGAGGCGGATGTTCAAGTTGTTTTGGGTTCGATGTATTTGAGAGGGATAGGCGTTCGTCAGAGTGATCAAGAGGCGGTGCGATGGTATCGCAAAGCGGCAGAACAGGGACAGGCAGAAGCCCAATATAATTTGTGTATGATGTATTACGTAGGACAAGGTGTTAATCAAGACCATGAAAAGGCAATGGAATGGTGCCGCTCTGCAGCAGATAAAGGTTATCTCCCCGCCCAAAATAATCTGGGCATGATGTATGGTGTTCTTAAAAACTACGTAGAAGCAACGAAGTGGCTTCAGAAAGCAGCAGAGCAGGGGAGCGTAAATGCTCAAAAAAATCTGGGGTTGATGTATGAACAAGGACAAGGTGTCCGTCAAAATTATGAAGAGGCGGCGCGATGGTATAGCAAGGCAGCAGAGCAGGGAGATGCAAATGCCCAATTTATTTTAGGTGTGATGTATGCCAATGGGCGGGGAGTTCGTCAGAGTTATCAAGAGGCTGAACGATGGTATCGTAAGGCAGCAGAACAGGGGTTTGCGACAGCCCAATATCATTTGGGTGTGATGTATGCCAATGGGCGGGGCGTCCGTCAAAACTATGAAGAGGCGGCGCAATGGTATCGCAAGGCAGCGGAACAGGGTGATGTAGACGCTCAAAATAATTTGGGCGCGCTATATGACGAAGGACAGGGCGTTCGCCAAGACTCTACAGAGGCAGTGCGGTGGTATCGCAAGGCAGCAGAACGGGGGTATGTAGTTGCCCAAAATAATTTGGGCGTGGCGTATAGTGAAGGGCAAGGTGTTCGCCAAGATTATCCAGAAGCGTTGCGGTGGTATCGTAAGGCAGCAGAAGACGGGTTCTCGCCAGCCCAACATAATTTAGGTGAGATGTATTATGAAGGAAAAGGCGTACACCAAAACTATACAGAGGCGTTGCAATGGTATCTCAAGGCAGCAGAACAGGGGTTCTCACCAGCTCAAAATAGGTTGGGTGAGATGTATGAAGAAGGGCAAGGCGTCCCCAAAAATCCAAAAGTTGCCAAAGAATGGCACAAGAAGGCTTGTGATAATGGATTCCAAGATGGTTGCAATGACTACCGACAGTTGAATAACGAAGGACATTAAATCTTTCCCAAAGGTCGTCTGAAACACATAACATAGACAAACCCAAAAATATTCTGGATAAAAAAGGATTTTAAGATGAACACCTTATTGAAAAAAATGATGGTTGCTTTGCTGGCTGTGGGCATAGGGCAAGCAGCTTGGGCGGATAGTGTGCCGGATTTTAAGGAAACGTTTCAAGCTGCAGAACAAGGATTTGCAGCTGCCCAATATAATTTGGGTCTGATGTATGCCAATGGGCAAGGAGTCCATCAAGACGATGCACAGGCGGTGCGGTGGTATCGCAAGGCGGCAGAACAAGGGTATGCTCAAGCTCAATATAATTTGGGTGTGAGGTACGACAATGGGCGAGGAGTTCGTCAGGACTATACACAGGCAGTGCAGTGGTATCGCAAGGCGGCAGAACAAGGAT
>NZ_KV800971.1:45044-62119 GCF_001810355.1 Neisseria sp. HMSC074B07
TAGGCCTGGCATATGAACAAGGACAAGGTGTGAGCCAAGACTATGTTCAGGCGGTGAGATGGTATCGCAAGGCAGCAGAACAGGGACATGCAGGTGCGCAAAATAATTTGGGTGTGATGCATGACAATGGGCGAGGCGTCCGTCAAGGCTATACAAAGGCAGTACAGTGGTATCGTAAGGCGGCAGAACAGGGATTAGCAGAAGCTCAACATAATTTAGGTTTCATGTATGACGAAGGGCAAGGAGTTCGTCAAGACTATACACAGGCAGTCCAGTGGTATCGCAAAGCAGCAGAGCAAGGGCTTGCAGAAGCCCAATATAATCTAGGCCTGGCATATGAACAAGGACAAGGTGTGAGTCAAGACTATGTTCAGGCGGTGAAATGGTATCGCAAGGCTGCGGAACAGGGACATGCAGGTGCGCAAAATAATTTGAGTGTGATGTATTACAAAGGGCAAGGTGTTCGTCAAGACGATGCAGAGGCGGTGCGATGGTATATCAAGGCAGTAGAACAGGAGTTTCCAGAGGCGATGCGATGGTATCGCAAAGCAGTAGAACAGGAGTTTCCACCAGTACAAAAAAAATAGGTTGGGTAAGATGTATGAAGAGGGGCAAGGCATCCCCAAAAATCGAAAAGTTGCCAAAGAGTGGTACAAGAAGGCCTGTGATAATGGATTACAAGATGGTTGCAATGACTACCGACAGTTGAATAACGAAGGACATTAAACCTTTCTCAAGGTCGTCTGAAACACATAGACAAACCCAAAAACATTCTGAATAAAAAAGGATTTTGAGATGAACACCTTATTGAAAAAAATGATGCTTGCCTTACTGGCTTTGGGCATAGGGCAAGCAGCTTGGGCGGAAGATGTTCCTGATTTTAGGGGAACCCTTCAAGCGGCGGAACGGGGAAATGTGAAAGCTCAAAATAATTTGGGTGTAATGTATGAAAAAGGGCTGGGTGTCCATCAAGACTATACACAGGCAATGAAGTGGTATCGTAAGGCGGCAGAACAAGGGGCTGCCGCAGCCCAATATAATTTGGGATTGCTGTATGCCAACGACTCCAGTAACCATCAAGACTACGCACAGGCGGCAGAATGGTATCGCAAGGCTGCGGAACAAGGGCATCTCTCTGCTCAAAATAATTTGGGTGCAATGTATGCTAATGGGCAAGGAGTCCGTCAAGATTACTTACAGGCAATGGAGTGGTATCACAAGTCGGCAAAACAAGGGTATGCTCCGGCCCAAAATAATTTGGGTGTAATGTATGAAAAAGGACAAGGTGTTCGTCAAGACTATGCACGGGCAGTGGAATGGTTTCTCAAAGCAGCGGAACAAGGGACGGCTACCGCCCAATTTAATTTGGGTTTAATGTATGAAACAGGACGAGGCGTCCGCCAAGACTATGCACAGGCAGCGGGGTGGTTTCGCAAGGCTGCGGAACAAGGGGATGCCTATGCCCAACATAATTTGGCGCTTATGTACGCGTTTGGTCGAGGCGTCCCCCAAAATTATACAATTGCCAAAGAATGGCTTGGCAAGGCTTGTACCAATGGAGATCAGCAAAGTTGTGACGCTTACCGTACATTGGATTAAGTAGGATAATGAAACCTTTCCCAAAGGTCGTCTGAAACACATAGACAATCCCAAAAACATTCTGAATAAAAAAGGATTTGAAGATGAACACCTTATTGAAAAAAATGATGATCGCCTTACTAGCTTTTGGCATAGGGCAAGCAGCTTGGGCTGATAATGTGCCGGATTTTAAGAAAACGCTTCAAGCTGCAGAACAAGGATTTGCAGCTGCCCAATATAATTTGGGTGTGATGTATGCTCAAGGGCAAGGAGTTCGTCAAGATGATACGCAGGCAGTGCAGTGGTATCGCAAGGCAGCAGAACAAGGGGTTGCCGAAGCCCAATATAATTTGGGTGCGAGGTATGTTCAAGGGAAAAGCGTCCGTCAAGATCATGCACAGGCAGTGCAGTGGTATCGTAAGGCGGCAGAACAGGGACTTGCAGCAGCCCAATATAATTTGGGTGTAATGTATGCAGAAGGGCAAGGCATCCGTCAAGATGATGCACAGGCGGTGCAGTGGTATCGCAAGGCGGCAGAACAAGGATTGGCCGATGCCCAATATAATTTGGGTGTGGCGTATGTAAAAGGTAAAGGAGTTCGTCAAGATGATACACAGGCAGTGCAATGGTATCGCAAGGCGGCAGAACAAGGATATGCTAAAGCCCAATATAATTTGGGTGTGATGTATGACAAAGGTGAAGGAGTTCGTCAAGATCATGCACAGGCGGTGCAGTGGTATCGCAAGGCGGCAGAACAAGGGGATGCTCCAGCCCAATATAATTTGGGTGTGATGTATACCAACGGACAGGGAGTCCGTCAGGACAATGCACAGGCAGTGCAGTGGTATCGCAAAGCGGCGGGACAAGGGCATGCCAAAGCCCAATATAATTTGGGTGGGATGTATGCCAATGGGAAAGGAGTCCTTCAAAACCTTGTACAGGCAGAGCAGTGGTATCGTAAGGCTGCAGAACAAGGGATTGCGGAAGCCCAATATAATTTGGGTGTGATGTACGACAATGGGCAAGGTGTTCGTCAGAACTATAAGATCGCCAAAGAGTGGTTTGGTAAGGCTTGTGATAACGGACTGCAACTAGGTTGCGATGCTTATCGAAAATTGAATCAGCAAGGATATTGAATTCTTATTCAAAGGTCGTCTGAAGTACATAGGCAACCCCAAAAATATTCTGAGTAAAAAAGGATTTTGAGATGAACACCTTACTGAAAAAAATGATGGTTGCTTTGCTGGCTTTTGGCATAGGGCAAGCAGTTTGGGCAGATGATGTTCCTGACTTACAGAAAATTTTGTGGGTGGCGGAACAAGGTTATGTTCCTGCCCAATACATTTTAGGTGTGATGTATGCCGACGGAGAGGGTGTACGCCAAGACTATGCCGAAGCGCTCAAGTGGTATCGTAAAGCAGCGGAACAGGGGGATGCCCGAGCACAATCTGATTTGGGGTTGATGTATGCCAATGGACAAGGCGTACGTCAGGACTATGCGGAGGCAGCAGGGTGGTTTCGTAAGGCAGCAGAACAAGGGCTTGCGGTAGCCCAATATAATTTGGGTGGGATGTATGTTCAAGGGCGAGGAGTTCGTCAAGACGATGCACAGGCAGTGCAGTGGTATCGCAAGGCAGCAGAACAGGGACAGGCAGAAGCTCAATATAATTTGGGTGTGATGTATGAAGAAGGACAAGGTGTCTCTACAAATCGAAAAGTTGCCAAAGAGTGGTTTGGTAAGGCTTGTGATAACGGAAAACAGTTAGGTTGCGATGCTTACCGAGAATTAAATCAGCAAGGATATTGAATTCTTATCCCAAGGTCGTCTGAATATTTAGGACAAAACCAAAATGACTTTCCAAAACAAAAAAATCCTCGTCGCTGGACTCGGCGGCACGGGTATTTCCATGATTGCCTACCTGCGCAAAAACGGCGCGGAGGTGGCTGCGTATGATGCGGAGCTGAAACCGGAGCGCGTGTCGCAAATCGGTAAGATGTTTGACGGGCTGGTGTTTTATACGGGTCGTCTGAAAGATGCGCTGGACAACGGTTTCGATATTTTGGCGCTCAGTCCCGGTATCAGCGAGCGTCAGCCGGATATTGAGGCGTTCAAGCAAAACGGCGGGCGCGTGTTGGGCGACATCGAATTGCTGGCGGACATTGTGAACCGTCGCGGCGACAAGGTGATTGCGATTACCGGCAGCAACGGCAAAACCACGGTAACGAGCCTGGTCGGCTATCTCTGCATCAAGTGCGGGCTGGATACCGTCATTGCGGGCAATATCGGCACGCCGGTTTTGGAGGCGGAATTGCAGCGCGAAGGCAAAAAGGCGGACGTGTGGGTGTTGGAGCTTTCCAGCTTCCAACTGGAAAACACCGAAAGCCTGCGCCCGACTGCGGCGACGGTGCTGAACATTTCCGAAGACCATCTCGACCGCTACGACGATTTGCTCGACTATGCGCATACCAAAGCCAAGATTTTCCGTGGCGATGGCGTGCAGGTTTTAAATTCAGACGACGTGTTCTGCCGCGCCATGAAGCGTGCCGGGCGCGAGGTGAAATGGTTTTCGTTGGAACACGAGACCGATTTTTGGCTGGAACGCGAGACGGGTCGTCTGAAACAAGGCAATGAAGATTTGATTGCCACGCAAGACATCCCGCTGCAAGGTCTGCACAATGCCGCCAACGTTATGGCTGCTGTCGCCTTATGCGAAGCCGTCGGTTTGCCGCGCGAAGCATTGCTCGAACACGTCAAAACTTTCCAAGGCCTGCCGCACCGCGTGGAAAAAATCGGCGAGAAAAACGGCGTGGTGTTTATCGACGACAGCAAAGGCACGAACGTCGGCGCGACCGCCGCCGCGATTGCCGGTTTGCAAAATCCGCTCTTCGTAATTTTGGGCGGCATGGGCAAAGGGCAGGACTTCACGCCCCTGCGTACCGCGCTTGCCGGCAAGGCAAAAGGCGTGTTCCTGATCGGTGTCGATGCGCCGCAAATCCGTCGCGATTTGGATGGCTGCGGCTTGAACCTGACCGACTGCGCCACTTTGGAAGAAGCAGTTCAGACGGCATACGCCCAAGCCGAAGCGGGCGATATCGTGTTGCTCAGCCCTGCTTGTGCGAGCTTCGATATGTTTAAAGGCTATGCACACCGTTCGGAAGTGTTTATCGAGGCGTTTAAGGCTTTGTGAGGTCGTCTGAAACATGAAAAGAGGGTTGAAAATCAGTTTGGCGGCGGTTTTGCTTTTGGCAGTCGCTGCCGGAGTGGTTTGGTATTCCATGCCAAGCAGTCCCGAGCCGACCGTTGCAACATCAGGAGAACACGCAGGAGAACCCGCCGTTTCAGCGCCGATCGAAACGCCGCTGCCTGAAGATGCCGTTATCGACAGATTGGTCGTGCATAAAAGCAAGCGCACCATGTCGGCGTACTCGAAAGGCAAGTTGCTGAAAACCTATCCCATTGCGCTGGGCAAGCAGCCCGTCGGGCATAAACACTTTGAAGGCGACGGCAAAACGCCCGAAGGGAAATACCGCATCAACGATCGCAATCCCAACAGCGCGTACCACAAAAACCTCGGCGTTTCCTATCCTAACGACGCCGACAAAGCCTACGCGGCGGCACAAGGCAAAAGCCCGGGCGGGCTGATTAAAATCCACGGCATCAAAAACGGCTGGGGTTCTATCGGCAAAAAGCATCTGCAAAGGGACTGGACCGACGGCTGCATCGCGGTAACGGACGAGGAAATCGACGAACTCTACCGCAGCGTGAAACACAACGCGGAAATTGAGATTCTGCCGTAAGCCTTGTGCGCCATTGCCTCAAAGGTCGTCTGAAAACGTCAAGGCGGTTTCAGACGACCTTTTTGCAGCAGCGGCAAACTTGTTCTTTTCCTTTAACCCGTGTTACTGTTTCTTAAAGTTTGCCTATGCGGGCAAACGGCGAGGCGGCGGGCAGCCATGCCTGACCGAAAAAACGTGTGTTCATCAATCCGAAAGGAAAACCCATGAATTTTCAAGACTACATCCGTTACGATGCCGTCGGTTTGGCAGAGCTGATCCGCAAAAAAGAAGTGTCCGCCGATGAAGTGTTGCAGGCTGCTTTAAACCGCTTGGACGAAGTCAATCCCAAGCTCAATCTGTTGGCGCACGATTTGCGCGAACGCGCGGCGGCATGGCAGGGGTCGTCTGAAAATGCCGATACGCCGCTGGCGGGCGTGCCGTTTTTGCTCAAAGACCTGCTGGCGGATTGGGAAGGCGCGCCGACATGGTCGGGTTCGCGTATGATGCAGCATTACATTGCCAAGCAAAACAGCGATTTGACCCAGGCCTATCTCGATGCGGGGCTGCGCGTGTTCGGCAAAACCACCACGCCCGAATGGGGCGCATATGCCGTTACCGAAACCGAAATTTACGGCATCACGCGCAATCCGTGGCATTTGGATTACACCGCGGGCGGCAGCAGCGGCGGTGCTGCGGCGGCAGTGGCTTCGGGCGTCGTACCCGCAGCGCACGGCAGCGACGGCGGCGGCTCCATCCGCTTACCCGCGCACAACTGCGGCGTGTTCGGGTTGAAACCCACGCGCGGTCGCAGCAGTTACGCGCCGAACGCATCGGAGGCATGGCAAGGCTTGGTATGCGACCATGTTTTGACCCGCAGCGTGCGCGACAGCGCGGTTTTGCTGGACATCGCCGCCCAAACCCAAGCCCGCGCCCTGTATGCCTGCCCGCCGCCGCCCGAAAACGGCTTTGCAGACAGCCTGAAACAAGAAACAGGTCGTCTGAAAATCGCTTTTTGGAAGCAGACATGGTTTGGCGGCGGCAACGACGAAGGTACGGAAGCCGCGTTTGCCCATAGTTTGAAACTGATGCAAAACGCGGGACACGAATTGGAAGAAGCCACGCCCGATTTTGCACCGCCCGAACAGCTCAACCGCGCCGCCCGCATCATCGTCATGGGTGAAACGGCAAAACTGTTCTACCAATATCAATACGAAACCGGACAAAAACTGCCGCACCGCCTGCTTGAGCCGACAACGTGGGCAATGATTGTGCAGGGGCGGCAAATCAGCGCGGGTGAAATGGCATGGGCGCGCGACGTGATGCTGGCGCAGGAACGTGCCGCCAAAGCATTTTTCACACGCTACGACGTGTTAATGACGCCCGTCTGCCCGCGCACCACGCCGAAAATCGGTGAGATGATGCCGCCGCCCGCCGCACAAAAAGCCATGCGCCTGCTGTTTGGTACGCTGCGTTTGGGTTTTCTGTTGAAAAACAACCCGTTTTTAGAAAAAGAAGCCACCGCCGCGCTGCAATACGTCGGCTATACGTCGCCGCTGAACATGAGCGGCAACCCCGCCATGAGCGTGCCGCTTTACCGGCATAACGGTCTGCCCGTCGGCACCCAGTTCGCCGCCGCACACGGACGCGAAGACACGCTGCTCCGCCTCGCCGCGCAGTTGGAACAGATACAGCCGTGGGCGGAAATACCGCAGGTGGCTTAGGGTTTGCATTGGATAAAAAGCGGTCTGTTTGCCTGAGGAAAAGATTGAGATAAGGTCGTCTGAAAACGTCAAGGCGTTTTCAGACGACCTTTTTTGCGTGTGTGATGGGTAGGGGAGGGCGCACAAAACGCCGGAATCCGACTGTCTTTAAAGAATCTGAATTGTTGCTTTGGCAAGAAACCTTTAGAATGACGTTTTTCTGATTTTCGATATTTTTTCAGACGACCTTCGATGTCCCGATTAGGCGGAGGGTCGTCTGAAACGCTTTGTTCTGGTTGTTTCGGGGCGGATTTTTCCGTCTGCCCGCATACGGATGTTTTTCATGATTAGTCTTTCCAAACTTCTCGACCGCCCGATTTCTTTGGACGGTCGGAAATTCGATGTGTCACTGTTGTGGATGGTCGTTTTGATGACCGCCTTCAGCCTGGTGATGATTTATTCTGCGTCGATTGCCTATGCCGCGTCCGAAGGCGGCAATCAGTTTTCTTTTGTCAGCAAGCAGGCGATGTTTGTCGGCGCGAGCGTATTGGGCTGCCTCGGGCTGTCGCTGTTGAGCATGAGTTTTTGGCGGAAAATCATTCCGTTTTATTTTGCTTTTTCCGCGATTTTGCTGGTGGTCGTGTTGTTTGTCGGCCGTGAAATCAACGGGGCGACGCGTTGGATTCATATCGGACCGGTCAATCTTCAGCCGACCGAGTTGTTTAAGCTGGCGACGGTTTTGTATTTGTCCAGCCTGTTTACGCGCCGCGAGGAAGTGTTGCGCAGTATGGACTCTTTGGGTTTGAAACCGCTGTTTGTCGGTTTGTTCAATGCTTTCCTGTGTCCGTTCAGCAAGGAAGCGCGTCAGAAAACTTGGCAGAAGCTGAAGAAGTTTAAAAACATCCTGCTGCCTATCGTGATGATTGCGCTGGGTTTGGTTTTTGTGATGGCGCAACCTGACTTCGGCTCGTTTGTCGTGATTGTGTCGATTACGATGGGTATGCTGTTTTTGGCGGGTTTCCCGTGGAAATATTTTGCCGTCTTGGTACTGAGTGTACTGGGAGGCATGGGTATGATGATTTTGGCGGCACCTTACCGTATGGCGCGCGTGTCGGCATTCTTAGACCCTTGGGGCGACCCTTTGGGCAAAGGTTATCAGTTGACGCATTCGTTGATGGCGATTGCGCGCGGCGAATGGTTCGGTCAGGGCTTGGGCGCGAGTTTGGAAAAACGCTTCTACCTGCCTGAGGCGCATACCGACTTTATCTTTGCCGTTATCGGCGAAGAATTCGGGTTTGTCGGGATGTGTATTTTGGTGTTCTGCTACGGCTGGCTGGTGATGCGCGCGTTCTCCATCGGCAAACAGGCGCGTGATTCAGGGCTGATGTTCAGTGCGTATGTCGCCAACGGCATCGGTATTTGGATAGGTATTCAAAGTTTCTTCAATATCGGCGTCAACATCGGTATCCTGCCCACCAAAGGCCTGACTTTGCCGTTGATGTCTTACGGCGGTTCGGCGGTTGCCGTTATGCTGGTGTGCGTTACCTTATTGTTGCGTATCGATTATGAAAACCGCAAAAAAATGCGCGGTTACCAAGTGGAGTAAATCATGGGCGGTAAAACTTTCATGCTGATGGCGGGCGGTACCGGCGGCCATATTTTCCCTGCGCTGGCGGTGGCGGATTCATTGCGCGCGCGCGGCCATCATGTGATTTGGCTGGGCAGCGAAGGCTCGATGGAAGAACGCATCGTGCCGCAATACGACATCCTGCTCGAAACGCTGGCGATTAAAGGCGTGCGCGGCAACGGCATCAAACGCAAGCTGATGCTGCCGTTTACTTTGTATAAAACCGTCCGCGAAGCGCAGCGGATTATCCGGAAACACCGCGTCGAGTGCGTCATCGGTTTCGGCGGTTTCGTTACCTTCCCCGGCGGCTTGGCGGCGAAGCTGTGCGGCGTGCCGATTGTGATTCACGAGCAAAACGCCGTGGCTGGTTTGTCCAACCGCCAACTGTCGCGCTGGGCGAAGCGGGTGTTATACGCTTTTCCGAAAGCGTTCAGCCACGAAGGCGGCTTGGTCGGCAACCCCGTCCGCGCCGATATTGCCAACCTGCCCGCGCCTGCCGAACGTTTTGCAGAGCGCGAAGGCCGTCTGAAAATCCTAGTGGTCGGCGGCAGTTTGGGCGCAGACGTTTTGAACAAAACCGTTCCGCAGGCATTGGCTTTGCTGCCCGAAGATGTGCGTCCGCAGATGTATCACCAATCGGGCCGCGACAAACTGGGCAGCTTGCAGGCGGATTACGACGCGCTGGGCGTAAAAGCCGAATGCGTGGAATTTATTACCGACATGGTGTCCGCCTACCGCGATGCCGATTTGGTGATTTGCCGTGCCGGCGCGCTGACGATTGCCGAGTTGACGGCGGCGGGGCTGGGTGCGCTGCTGGTGCCGTATCCTTATGCAGTTGATGACCACCAAACCGCCAACGCGCGTTTTATGGTGCAGGCGGAGGCGGGCCTGCTGTTGCCGCAAACCCAGTTGACAGCGGAAAAACTTGCCGAAATTCTCGGCGGCTTAAACCGTGAAAAATGCCTCAAATGGGCGGAAAACGCCCGCACATTGGCACTGCCGCACAGCGCGGACGATGTGGCGGAAGCCGCCATCGCGTGTACGGCATGATGACATAATGCGATAAACGAAACAGAGGTCGTCTGAAAACCAAGAAATCGGTTTCAGACGACCTTTTTGCAACTTGGCAGCCGTATTGTGCGGGAGTATGATGTAAATAGGAATTTCTCTCATTGGAGGCTGCCATGTCTGCAAAAATCTCTCCCGAAACCGTTTCCGCACTGTCCAGTACCATGCTGATTCCCCTGTGGGCAAAGGCCGTAGAGCAGGGTAGGGCGCAGCCGCTTTTGCGTGATGACGAAGCCGTGCGGATGTTGGACAAGATTGACTACGACTTCGGCAAGTTTGCCAAAGCCAAAGCATCGCAGGTCGGCTGTTGCGGGCGGGCGAAGCTGTTGGACGATATGACTCGGCACTTTATCGCCGAACATCCCGATGCCGTCGTCGTGCAAATCGGCGCGGGGCTGGATGCGCGTTACGAACGTTTGGGCAGACCGCGCATTACCGCTTGGTATGATTTGGATTTGCCGGAAGTGATTGAAGTGCGGCGTATGCTGCTGCCCGAGTCGGACAATCATTATCTGGGCGCGTCCATGTTCGACGAAGCGTGGATGAACACCGTCGCCGCGCACGGCAAACCCGTGTTGCTCGTGATCGAAGGCGTGTTGATGTATTTCGAAGAAGTGCAGGTGCAGGACTTTTTCAAACAGGTTGCGCGCCGTCTGCCGCACGCCCAACTTGCCTTCGATACCATTCCCAAAGCCTACATCGGACAAAGCAAACGCCACGACGCGCTCGGTAAAATGGACAAACCGCCCGAGTTCTGCTGGGCGATAAGCGGAACGGACGACATCCGACGGCTGATGCCGGGCGTGGAAATCATCGAAGAAGCGGGCTTGAGCAGCGTCTGCAAACCGCGTTATCCGTGGCTCTTGCGCCTTGTGTATGCGACCGCATGGGGGAGGCGCAAATTAGATATGCGCTTGATGAGGATACAAGTGCCGTCAAGTTGAGATGCGCGAGGTCGTCTGAAAACGGTTTTCAGACGACCTTATATTATGTTTTTGCTGGTATTTTGGTGGCTGAAGTCGAGTTTAAAAATGGGTAATTCGCCGCCGAACCCAACTTCATTTTTACCCATATTGCCACCAATGTGAAATCCTGTATGCCGAAACATCTTTAATTTACAAGAAAACTATGGCGCAGAAGCGGATAGCCCTTTAAAATAACGCCTTTACGCATCGAAAATCCACCGGAACGCAACATCATGATGAAAAATCGAGTCACCAACATCCATTTTGTCGGTATCGGCGGCGTCGGCATGAGCGGTATCGCCGAAGTCTTGCACAATTTGGGCTTTAAAGTTTCCGGTTCGGATCAGGCGAGAAATGCGGTTACCGAGCATTTGAGCAGCTTGGGTATTCAAGTTTATCCCGGTCATACCGCCGAACACGTCAACGGCGCGGATGTCGTCGTTACCTCTACCGCCGTCAAAAAAGACAATCCCGAAGTCGTCGCTGCGCTGGAGCAGCAAATCCCCGTCATTCCGCGCGCCCTGATGCTGGCGGAACTGATGCGCTTCCGCGACGGCATCGCCATTGCCGGTACGCACGGCAAAACCACGACCACCAGCCTGACGGCGTCCATCCTCGGCGCGGCAGGTCTCGACCCCACTTTCGTTATCGGCGGTAAACTCAATGCTGCAGGTACCAACGCCCGCTTGGGCAAAGGCGAATACATCGTCGCCGAAGCCGATGAGTCCGATGCGTCCTTCCTACATCTGACTCCGATTATGTCCGTCGTCACCAATATCGACGAAGACCACATGGATACTTACGGACACAGCGTCGAAAAACTGCATCAGGCGTTTGTCGATTTTATCCACCGTATGCCGTTCTACGGTAAAGCATTTTTGTGTATCGACAGCGAACACGTCCGCGCGATTTTACCCAAAGTGAGCAAGCCATACGCCACTTACGGCTTGGACGATGCCGCCGATATTTACGCGACCGACATCGAAAGCGTCGGCGCGCAAATGAAGTTTACCGTTCATGTCCAAATGAAAGGACATGAGCAGGCGCCGTTTGAAGTCGTGTTGAACATGCCCGGCAGACACAACGTCCTCAATGCTTTGGCAGCCATCGGCGTGGCGCTGGAGGTTGGTGCATCCGTCGAAGCGATTCAGCGCGGCTTACTCGGTTTCGAAGGTGTCGGCCGCCGCTTCCAAAAATACGGCGGCATCAAGCTGCCCAACGGCGGAACCGCGCTGTTGGTGGACGATTACGGACACCATCCCGTCGAAATGGCAGCGACCCTATCCGCCGCACGCGGCGCGTATCCGGAAAAACGTTTGGTACTCGCCTTCCAGCCGCACCGATATACCCGCACACGCGATTTGTTCGAAGACTTCACCAAAGTCCTCAATACCGTTGACGCGCTGGTGTTGACCGAAGTTTATGCCGCCGGTGAAGAGCCTATTGCTGCCGCCGACTCCCGCGCCCTTGCCCGCGCCATCCGCGTATTGGGCAAACTCGAGCCGATTTACTGCGAAAACGTCGCCGACTTGCCTGAAATGTTGTTGAACGTTTTACAGGACGGCGACATCGTGTTGAATATGGGTGCGGGCAGCATCAACCGCGTTCCTGCCGCGATGCTGGAGCTGTCGAAAAAAGCCTGAGGCGGAAATTTTATCGTGATGCCGCGATAGCCGCCCGATGAAGCGATGTTCCATCGGGTGGGGAAGCAAGATTAAGGTCGTCTGAAAACCCGATTCGTTTTCAGACGACCTGTATCAAAAAATGAAGTAATCAAGAAAGAACAAAAACAATGCAGAATTTTGGCAAAGTAGCCGTATTGATGGGCGGCTTTTCCAGCGAACGCGAAATTTCGCTGGATAGCGGTGCCGCCATTTTGAATGCCTTAAAAAGCAAAGGCATAGACGCACACGCCTTCAATCCTAAAGAAACGCCCTTGGCGGAATTGAAAACCCAAGGTTTCCAAACTGCTTTCAATATCCTCCACGGTACTTACGGCGAAGACGGTGCCGTTCAGGGCGCGTTGGAATTGTTGGGCATTCCTTATACCGGCAGCGGTGTTGCCGCTTCAGCCATCGGCATGGACAAATACCGCTGCAAACTGATTTGGCAAGCCTTGGGGTTGCCCGTTCCCGAGTTTACCGTTTTGCACGAAGATTCCGATTTCGATGCCGTCGAACAGCAACTCGGCTTGCCCATGTTCGTCAAACCGGCAGCGGAGGGCAGCAGCGTCGGCGTTGTGAAAGTGAAAGAAAAAGGTCGTCTGAAAAGCGTTTACGAAGAATTGAAACACCTTCAAGGCGAAATCATTGCCGAGCGATTTATTGGCGGCGGCGAATATTCCTGCCCCGTCTTGAACGGCAAAGGCCTGCCCAGCATACACATCATCCCCGCGACCGAGTTTTACGACTACGAAGCCAAGTACAACCGCGACGACACTGTTTATCAATGTCCGTCCGAAGACTTGAGCGAGGCTGAAGAAAACCTGATGCGCTCCCTGGCAGTCCGCGGGGCGCAGGCAATCGGGGCAGAGGGCTGCGTGCGCGTCGATTTCCTCAAAGATACCGACGGTAAGCTGTACCTCTTGGAAATCAACACGCTGCCCGGCATGACGAGCCACAGTTTAGTACCGAAATCCGCCGCCCATACCGGCGTGGATTTTGCCGATTTATGCATTGAAATTCTGAAAACCGCACATGTGGGATGACGCAAGCGCACTGGGTCGGCTGACCCGCTGGCTGTTGCTGCTGATGGCATTGCTGCTCATCGGCACCTGCATAGCCTGGCTATACAACTCCAATCATTTTCCCGTCAAACAAGTGTCCATACAGGGCAAGCTGACCTATTCGGACGGGAAGGAACTTCAGCGTGCCGCTCAACAGCACACGCACAGCAATATTTTCCGTGCCGATTTGGACGGTATTCAGGCAGCCTTTCAAAAGCTGCCGTGGGTGGATTCCGCCATGGTGCGCCGCCGCTTTCCTGATACCGTCGAAATCCATTTGACCGAGCGCGTGCCTGTCGCTCATTGGCGCAGCGGCGGTTTGGTCGATTCCAAAGGCAATGTGTTTGACGCCCAGCTCAAAGCCAAGCTGCCAATCTTTGAAGGACAACCGGGTACGGGCAAAGACATGGTCAAACACTACGAAGAATTTTCCGGCATCCTCCGCCGGCAAAATCTGGCGATTAAAGAACTGATTTATACGCCGCGCTCCGCCTGGTTGGTGGTCTTGGACAACGGGATTACCGTCAGGCTGGGAAGGGAAAACGAAATCAAACGCTTACAACTTTTCGCCGAAATTTGGCCGACGCTGTTGCGTAAAAATCAAAATCGGTTATCCTACGTTGATATGCGGTATAAAGACGGATTTTCCGTGCGTTACACATCAGAGATGCCGTCTGAAAGTGTTTCAGACGACTAAAGCCAAGCAAACGGCGTGAAGCAAACTATTGCCAATACAGACAAATAGTTATAACTCCAGCGAAATAACGAGCAAATATAATGGAACAACAAGGTAAATATATCAGTGCCCTCGATATCGGCACATCCAAAGTCATCGCCCTGATTGGCGAAGTACAAGACGACAACGAAATCCACATCGTCGGACTCGGACAGGCACCGTCTCGCGGCCTTAAAGCAGGCATGGTAACCAACATTGACGCGACGGCCCAAGCCATTCAGCAGGCAGTCAATGAAGCCGAATTGATGGCGGACACCAAAATCAGCCACGTTACGACCGGTATCGCGGGTAACCATATCCGCAGCTTGAATTCGCAAGGGGTTGTCAAAATCAAAGACGGCGAAGTTTCGCAAGCCGACATCGACCGTGCCATCGAAACCGCCAAAGCCATCAATATTCCGCCGGATCACAATATCCTGCATACCGTGGTGCAAGAATACATCATCGACAACCAGCCCGGCGTCAAAGAGCCTATCGGTATGAGCGGCGTCCGTCTCGATACCCGCGTACATATCATTACCGGTGCCAATACCGCCCTGCAAAACATCCAAAAATGTATCCATCGTTGCGGTTTGCAAATGGATCAAATCATGCTTCAGCCTTTGGCGAGCGGTCAGGCTGTTTTGACTGAAGACGAAAAAGATTTGGGCGTGTGTGTTATCGACATCGGCGGCGGTACGACCGATATTGCCGTTTATACCAACGGCGCCATCCGCCATACTGCCGTGATTCCCGTGGCGGGCGATTTGATTACTAAAGATTTGGCACAAGCACTGCGCACCCCACACAGCGCTGCCGAATACATCAAAATCCACTACGGCGTAGCGATTCCCGATATGGACGGCTTGGACGAAATGGTCGAAGTTCCCAGCGTCGGCGACCGTCAACCCCGTCAGATTTCCCGCCGCGTTTTGGCAAGCGTCATCGGTCCTCGCGTCGAAGAAATCTTAGAGTTGACCCTTAACGAATTGCGCCGTTCCGGCTTCCCTGAAGAAGTGCTCACATCAGGCATCGTTCTGACTGGCGGCGCATCTATGCTGACCGGCATCGTTGAGCTTGCCGAAGAAGTATTCGCCTTGCCTGCACGTATCGGCGTACCTCAAGAAATGGGCGGCGTATCCGAACGCATCCGCAATCCGCGCTATTCAACCGCCATCGGTCTTTTGCAGGCGGCAAGGGGAGAAGAAGACGGCGCACCGGTGACCGGCGCTATCGTAGTTCATGATCAGGCTGAAAAAATCAGTCTGTGGGCAAGATTGATGAAATTTGTTAAAGACAATTTCTGATTGTTCCGTTACTTGCTTACAGGGAAAATGAATTGCCGTCGGAATAGTTCCAATCGCAATAATTAAAAACTTGTGTGCTTTCGTTAAAAAATGTAGTAAAAAAATAACGGTAATGGTGAATGAATAAGAAGTATTTTGCCAGCGTCGGAATACTTCTTATATAATACGGGTAATATCTAAATTTTTGGACCGTCCTCGATGCAGGGCGCGCAGGAGTATTTGAATGGAATTTGTTTACGACGTAGCTGAATCAGCCGCAAGCCCTGCGGTCATCAAAGTAATCGGCTTGGGTGGCGGCGGTTGCAACGCTATTAACAACATGATTGCCAACACCATCCAAGGTGTTGAATTTATTAGTGCCAATACTGATGCACAATCTTTGGGTAAAAATAACGCAGCCAAGCGCATCCAATTGGGTACTAATCTGACCCGTGGTTTGGGTGCGGGTGCCAATCCTGAAATCGGCCGTGCTGCAGCACAAGAAGATCGCGAAGCCATCGAAGATGCTATTCGCGGCGCGAATATGTTGTTCATCACCACCGGTATGGGTGGCGGTACCGGTACCGGTGCGGCTCCTGTGGTTGCCGAGATTGCCAAAGAAATGGGTATCCTGACCGTTGCAGTCGTTACCCGTCCGTTCGGCTACGAAGGCAAACGCGTACACATTGCCCAAGAAGGTTTGGAGCAGCTTAAAGGTCAAGTCGATTCATTGATTATCATCCCGAACGACAAACTGATGACCGCATTGGGTGAAGACGTGACCATGCGTGAAGCGTTCCGTGCGGCGGACAACGTCCTGCGTGATGCCGTAGCCGGTATTTCCGAAGTGGTTACCCGTCCCGGTTTCATCAACCTTGACTTCGCCGACGTTAAAAACGTAATGGGCATCAAAGGTATCGCCATGATGGGTTCCGGTTTTTCCCAAGGCATCGACCGCGCCCGTTTGGCAACCGAACAAGCGATTTCCAGCCCGTTGCTGGATAATGTGACTCTGGATGGCGCGCGCGGCGTATTGGTCAATATCACTACCGCTCCGGATTGCCTGAAAATGTCCGAATATCGTGAAATCATGAAAGTGGTTAACGAGAATGCGCATCCTGAAGCAGAATGCAAATACGGTACTGCCGAAGATGACAACATGGGCGAAGACGCTATCCGCGTAACCATTATTGCGACCGGTTTGAAAGAGAACGGCAGCGAAAACCAAATGCGTGCGGCTGTCCGCGCACAAAAACTGGTTAGCGGAGTTGATGATTCCCATGTTCAACAACCGGGTAGTGTAGAAAGCCTGGTAAGAACCAACCGCGGTATTCGCTCCATGAATCTGACTGCGGCAGATTTCGGCAATCAGTCTGTTTTAGATGATTTTGAAATTCCTGCGATTTTGCGCCGTCAGCACAATCCTGATAAATAATCGATAAAAAGCCTGCTTTAAGCAGGCTTTTTCGTTTCTATATTTGTATCTGTGCAATGTAGAGATAGGGTGTAATTTTAGAGGGAATCAAAGAGAGAGTGGGTTGGTATCCTTTGATATTATTCCTATGTGAATAAAAATCTATTGTTAAGACTCAGCTTTGGGTTTTATAGTGGATTAAAATAAAAATGAGACAAGG
>NZ_KV800971.1:62219-76241 GCF_001810355.1 Neisseria sp. HMSC074B07
CGCCGTATCATTGCAATTTTAATCCACTATATTAGTGAGTTCCCGTTTTAAAGCTGGATTTCCGTTTGTTTGGAAACAGCGATCGTTATCTGCGGGAAGTCTGTTTCAAAAAATTGAATTAGAGAAGCGGGCAAGCTGCATTGGTGAGAAGTTGAAAAGAGGTCGTCTGAAACGTAATTTTCAGACGACCTCTTCTCATGATTCGGACAGGCAACTTTAAACCGGGCGGCAGGCAATCATATAATTCACTTCTGTCGAGTCGCATAAAGAATAGCGGCGGGTCAAAAGATTGTAGGTCATGCCTTTGGTGTCGATAACGTCCAAACCTGCCTGCCTGCACATCCGCGCCAGCTCGGCGGGCGTGATGAATTTTTGCCAATCGTGCGTCCCTTTGGGAACGACGTTCAACACATATTCCGCGCCGACAATCAGATGGAGATAAGATTTAGGGTTGCGGTTGATGGTGGAGAAAAACACCCAGCCGTCAGGCTTCACCAGCTCCGAACAGGCTTTGACGATGGCGGCGGGATCGGGAACATGTTCCATCATTTCCATACAGGTTACGACATCGAAACTGTGCGGCTGTTCGGCGGCAAGGTCTTCGACGCGGATGCAGCGGTAATCGATATTGTCCACACCTTCGGCAGTGGCATGGGCTTGGGCGGTTTGCAACGATTTTTCCGCCATATCGATACCGATAACGTGCGCCGTGCCGCGCTTTGCCATGCTTTCCGACAAAATCCCGCCGCCGCAGCCGACATCCAAAACACGCTTGCCCGTCAACTGCGCGAACGAGTCTATATAGCCCAAGCGCAGCGGATTGATGTCGTGCAAAGGTTTGAACTCGCCGTTTTTATCCCACCATTTATCCGCAATTTGGCTGAATTTAGCGATTTCGTCCGCATCGACGTTGTGTTGTCCGGCTGCTTCCATCATGATTTTCCTGATTTGGATTTCGGGTTGAAGAGGGTTTCGATTTTATAGCAAAGTGGCAGGATGGAACAGAGACAAACTGCCGCCAGCCGCCAAAAGGTCGTCTGAAAACGCCGCTTACCCTTTTCAGACGACCTTTGACTTGTTTTTACCCCTTCCGCCTTGTTTGCCGCGACCTTTCCCATTAATTTATAGTGGATTAACTAAATCAGGACAAGGCGACGCGAAGCCGCACAGTACAGACAGTACAGAACCGATTCACTTTGGTGCTTCAGCACCTTAGAGGAATCGTTCTCTTTGAACTAAGGCGAGGTAACGCCGTCGGTTTAAAGTTAAGCCACTATATATCTAGTCCTCCTCGCATTGCCAAAACAGCAAGCCCCGACCTTCACCAAAAAGAAAACCCAATGAAACCATTTATCCGCGCCGCATCCCTATTCTTCCTTGCCGCCGCCTCCACGCTTGCTTTCGGCAAAGACTTTATCATTTACGACCGCATGGACTACGTCGGCAAACCCGACCTGACTGCCGACAAATTGTCCAAAGTATTCCTGATTTACGAATCCGAGCTGGTGATGCCCGACCCTGCCGGCAAGCGCAAACACGGTGTGTTGAACGAAAAACGAATCCGCGAATTGGCGCGCCAGTCCTATCGCGAAGGCTACCGCACCATCTCCACTGACATCGAAACCTGGTTTGCCGAAAAAGACGGACAAATCCTCACGCCTCAGGAACTTAAAACCGACTTTGCCCGTATGTACCGGATTTTCAAAGAAGAAAATCCCCGTGCCTACATCAGCAACTACGGTTTGCCCGACGAACACCTGCACGCCATCCGCTACTACCAAGCTCAGGCGGACAACGAGGCAGTTTTGGCAAAATGGCGGCAGTTCAGCAAACGCCGTCAGATGAGCGCAGCCATCAGCGACTATGCCAATCCCGTGTTTTACATCACCACGCCCGATTTGGCGCAATGGGAAAAAGACGTCCAAACCACCGTTGCCGAGATTAGAAAGCGCTATCCCGACAAAAAAATCATCGGCTACCTCTGGCCGCAATATTATTCCGCGAGCAACAGCCCGTATTTCAAACAATTTATCGATGCCGAACGCTGGCAGAAAATGCTCGAAATCAGCAGCAAATATATGGACGGCGTGATTATCTGGTCGGACAAGCGTGATGAAAACCATCAAATCGTCCGCTGGAACGACCCGCGCATACAGGCAATCATGCGCGCGACCAAGTCCTTTATCGCGGCGCACCCCAAAGACATCGCCGTCGAAACATTGCAGCCGCCGACATCATCCAAATCATTGAAAAACAGCAAATTGAAATAAAACAACGCATTTCCTGCCGTCAATTTAATAGAGAAAAGCATGACGGCGGGCGGATAAATCGCCAAGCAAAGAGGTCGTCTGAAACCCAAAATTTAGGTTTCAGACGACCTTTTTGTCGCAATGGCGGTTTTGTTGCTTATTAATCCACTATAACAGGGAGAGTGATGTCCATGATCTTGTTGCAGTTTATTTTCAGACGACCTTTTTTCAAAATTCGCTTACGGCATTTTTTCATTTTAGTATAAATGCTTTATGGAAGTCTGAAAGCATGAATCAGGCATGTCATCTTTGGCATGGTAATTGCAGGATAAAGGTCATAGTTCTATATTGTTTGGTAAATAAATGTTAATTTTAAAAGCAAAGTTATGGATTATCGGAACTTTTTCTAAATAAACGGTAAGGTTAATTGGCTTAAAACACTATTTCCTCAGATATAGATATGTTCTAAAAATTGTATCTAAGTGACAATTAACGTCAACTTTATTGGATTTCAATAATATATAAACAAAATAAATGAATGCCTGCCTCATAAAATCCGCTTGTGCCTGAAGAAGAAGATTCAGCGGCGGGGCAGTGCGGGGGGTACGTCTTATTTTGATTGTATATGCTTGAATTCAATCTGATATTTTTTAATAAATCCAACCAAGAGAGATTGTTATGAATAAGATTTTCAAAGTTGTATGGAACCGTACCATCGGCTCTTTCGTCGTTACTTCCGAATTGGCGAAGGGACGTGTCAAATCAAGCAGCGAAGGTGCTGAAGGAGATGTGCGCGCCTCAGAGGAAGGTCGTCTGAAAACCTTATTCAGGCTGACAGCGTTGAGCGCGGCATTATTGGGATTTTCCGAAGGGGCTTGGGCGGTGATTGCGCCTACCGCTGCAGTTGCAAATGGCTCGGGTGGTGAAACTGCTGTCAATGGCGCTCATGCTAATGGAACAGGCGCTGTTGCAGTTGGTGCCTATGCGCGTGCAGGAACAAGGGCCGCGCCGCCTAATGGTTTAAACACGGGTGCTATTGCAATTGGTGGTAGTGATCCAACTACAGCTACATATGCTGATGGTAATAATGCGATTGCAATTGGTACAGGTTCAAATTCAAACGCAGCTAAGGCAACCGCTGTTGGTGCGGATACTGTTGCATCAGATCAATGGACTACTGCTTTGGGTGGTCGTGCCGAGGCGAAGGCAAGGGGTGCAACAGCCATTGGTAGTTGGACACAGGCCACAGGCCAATTTGCGGTTGCTATTGGCGGTAGTGACCGCTTTGGGCGAGATAAAAATACAGAATTGAATGACGGCAGTGGCGCGACTTTGGCTTCAGGGACTCGCAGTACCGCTATTGGTCGACGCGCGATGGCATCTGGTAATGATACGCTTGCTTTCGGTACGAATGCGAAGGCTACGGGCGTAGATGCGGTTGCTTTTGGAACGAACGCGAATGCATCAATTCTTAAATCGATTGCTATCGGTAAAAATACACAGGCAACGGGAGAGGCTTCTATCGTCATTGGTAGTGATGATCATGTTTATGGAGAGATTAAATCAACCTCCAGACAAGGTATTGCTATCGGTGCGGGAGCTAAGGCGATAGGGCTGAACCAAGCGGTTGCCATAGGTCCAGATGCCACTGCTTCGGGTCAGCAATCAACCTCCATTGGTAACAATACCCGTGCGGCAGGGGACTCGTCTATCGCCATCGGCGGTGATGACTGGGATATTGCAAAAGAAAGCGTCAATACACAGTACAAAAAATTGACTGGTTCTGATATGTCCAGCGGTTATCAAGGTACTACGGCTGCTACGGCAGCGGTTGCGGTAGGTGTGAAGGCACAGGCGACAGGTGCTCTGTCTACGGCTTTTGGTCCGGGTACGATCGCTAGTGGTTTAGGTGCATCAGCATTCGGTGTGGGTGCGTCCGCTACTCAGGATAAATCCGTTGCCATCGGTGCGGGCTCGACCACAACCATTAATGCGGAAAAGATAACTACTGCAACTGTTAATGATATTACCTATGGCGGCTTTGCGGGTACGAACAACTTGACGCACGGTTCACAGGTTTCTTTTGGTACGAAAGGCTACGAACGACAGCTTAAAAATGTTGCTCCGGGTGCGATTACCTCAACTTCCACTGACGCGATTAACGGCAGCCAGCTTTACGCGCTTCATGCAGGTTCGGGCAATATCGCCAAAGCAGTTGCCAATGCATTGGGCGGCGGCGCGACTGTGAGTACTGATCCTACAAACCGTCAAGGTACGGTAACGTTACCGTCTTATAACGTGCTCAAAGGCAGTGCTACGCCGAATATGGCAGGTAATGGTACAGCTAACTTCAATGCAACTCCTGCTCGGAGCGTTGCTGATGCGCTGACCAATCTCAATAGTTACGTCAACCAAGGCTTTGCTGTCAAAGACAATGCGGGCGCGGCGAAGGGCATTGTTACGCCCGGCGAAAGCGTGCAATTTGCCGACGGCAATGCAACTACCGTTACCGTTGATACCGAAGCAAACGGCAATACTAAAATCAAATACGACGTTAAGGTGGACGGAGAAACTGTCAAAATCGAAAACGGCAAACTGACTGCCGCATCGCAAACTCATTTTTATAGTGTAAATAGCACAGATAAAACAAAAGCCAACTACAACAATGACGGCGCGACAGGCGAAAACGCGATTGCCGCTGGTCCTGAAGCCAAAGCGGCTGCAAGTAATGCAGTTGCAATTGGTAGCAAGGCTACCGTTGAGGCGGCAGCAGGCTCTGATTTCGCTATTAATGGCCTGACTACGGGTGAAGGTTCGGTTGCCGTTGGTGCGCTAAGTAAAGCAAGTGGCAAGAATGCAACCGCCATCGGTCAGCAAGCAAATGCCTATGGTCAAAACTCGTTTGCGGGCGGTCAGGATACTAAGGCATCAGGTAAATCGAGCGTGGCTGTAGGTGATGGTTCAAGAGCTACTGATGATTCTACTACTGCCGTTGGCCCATATGCCAAAGCTGAAAAAGCAGGTGCGTCAGCGTTTGGTTTCAACGCCAATGCTCAAGCAATAGGCTCTGTGGCGGTAGGTCGACAAGCACAAGCTCTGAATTTGAATGCTGTTTCGGTAGGTAATGAAAGCAAAGCAAAAGGAGAAGATACTGTTGCTATCGGTAACGGTGCCGATGCTGTACAAAATCGGGCAATGGCAATCGGTAAAAAGGCTTTTGCTAATGGTGCTGACACGATTGCATTCGGTGCCGCTACGAAGGCTGACCAAAGATATGCTATCGCTATCGGCTCGGGCAATAATGCTTGGAAAGAAGATTCTATTGCGTTAGGACGTGCCGCCAATGCAGACGGCGCGGCTTCTTTGGCGCTTGGTTTGAGCAGCCATACCCGCGAAGCCAATGCCATAGCTTTGGGTAACAACGCCAACGCGGACGATACCAATTCCATCGCTATCGGTACAAACAGCAAAGCTGCTCAAGCTGCAGCAGTTGCTATCGGTAATAATGCAACAGCCCTGAAATACAGTGCGGTTGTTATCGGCGAAGATGCGCGATCCAATAACTCGCGCTCTGTCGTCATCGGCTATAACGCTTCTGCAACCAATACCGAAATACCAGGTTCTGGGCAACCTGATTACAATCAAACCATTGCTATCGGTTCATACGCCAATGCATGGGGCGATCAATCTACTGCCATCGGTAACAATGTAGACGCAAAAGGCAATTCTTCTATTGCCATTGGTGCGGACGACTGGGATACCGTTGCAGTGAAAACTGTAGACGGTACGGGGGGTAAAACGGTTAAAGAGGTTTATCAAGACTATACCGGCGATGTGATGGTAACCGGCAGTTATACTCATACGACTTCAAGCGAAGCTGCGGTAGCCATTGGTACTAAATCACAGGCAATAGGCCAATTATCCACAGCCTTTGGTACGGGTACGATTGCTGAAGGCGTCGCCTCTGCCGCATTCGGTATGGGCGCGAAAGCTACTAAAGGTAACTCTGTCGCAATCGGTGCGGGCAGTACGACTACAACCGATGCAATCGAAGTCAACGAAGCTACTGTCAACAATCTGAAATACTCAGGCTTTGCAGGCGGCAACCGTATTACCTCTGGCGACCAAGTGTCTTTCGGTTCGTCAGGCTACGAACGTCAATTGAAAAACGTTGCTCCGGGCGAAATCTCTAGTACATCTACGGATGCCATCAACGGCAGCCAGCTGTACGCGGTACAAAACGTTTTGGGTAATGCTGCCCAAACTGTTAAAAATGTATTGGGCGGTAATGCCGCAGTTGACGAAGATGGCCGCTTGACGACGAGAGACATCGGCGGTACAGGTCAAAATACCATCGATGCGGCTATCCGTGAGCTGAATACTAATGCGTACAAACCATTCAAACTGACGATAGCGCAGACTGGTGGTACCAACGGTGTATCGGAAAACCATACACTGCAAGACGTTACCAGCGGTTCAACCATTACGCTGGAAGCGGGTAAAAATATCTCCCTGCGTCAAAACGGCGCAACCGTCAGCATTAATACCGTTGATAATCCGGAATTCGCGGGCAAAGTTACCGCTAAGGGCGGATTGGATATGAATGGCAACAAGATTACCAATGTTTTGAGTGGTACTGATACCAAAGACGCGGTTAATCTGGGTCAGTTGCAAGATGCGATGGCAAACCTGCGTGTCAGCACACTGACGACCGTCAATAATGATGCGCCGTTCTCTTATGTGGGTACAGACGGCAGAATTCTGAGACGTGAAGTAACTGTCGCTCCGGGTACCGGCGTGAAAACCGTATCGTTCAAACATGTTGACGACAATACGGAATACACAGGTGATGTAACCATTGCCGCATTGAATCCGACCGATCCGCAAACCACTACTCCGACCACGGTCGGCAATGTGAAGAACGGTGCTAAAGACAATGATGCAGTTAATGTTTCCCAGTTGAACAAAATCGCCGAAGCCATCGGTACGAAAGTGAATCCGGACGGCACGATTACTGCGCCGACTTACAGCGTCATTTCAGGTGACCCTTCGACTGCAAGCGTAGCTAATTACAACACTGTAGGTGGTGCGCTTACCGCTTTGAGCAATGCCGTACGCACGCCGTTGAATTTCGAAGGCGACACAGGTACGAAATTTGACCGTCAACTTGGCAGCACCGTAGCAGTCAAAGGCGGACAAACTGATCAGACTAAGCTATCCGATAATAATATTGGTGTAGTTTCAGACGACCAAAATCACACGCTGAACGTCAAACTGGCAAAAGAATTGACCGGCCTGACTTCCGCAGTCTTCAGCGGCGATGTAACTGCTGCTGGCACGACCGTTAACGGTTCCGGCGTAACCATCGGCTCCGGCAGCAATCCTGTGAGCCTGACTGCGGGCGGACTCTCCAACGGCGGCCACAAGGTTACCAACATTGCCGACGGCGTGGCAGATAATGACGCAGCAAGCTATAAACAAGTCAAAGCCGCGAAAACCGAGGTTCAAGGAGGGACGAATGTTGCCAGTGTAACCAAAACCGATAACCCGACTGACGGGCATGCGGTTTACACCGTCAATGCCAAAGGTGCAGCCGTTGCGCTGGACAGTAGTGTGGACGGTCTGAAACTGACGTCGTCTGAAGATACAAATACCAATGTCACTACCTACAAACTGGATTTGTCAGACAAAACCAAAGTCTCTTTGACAAAAGCAGACAGCGCATTGCAAAACATCGGCGTACAAGTCAACGGCGCAGATGCCAAAACGTTGACTAAAGACGATTCCACACTGAACTTCGTTAACGGTACAGGTACGACCGCCGAAAACAAAGCCGACGGTATTGCGTTCAATGTTAATAAGTCTACGTTGACAGCAGGTACTGGCGGCGTAATCAGTGCGGATACAGCAGGCGATGCATTTGCTACCGCAACTGATGTTGCCAATGCCATCAATAAAGCCGTTGCCGACAGCGAGAAAATCAGCATCGTAGCGGCAGGCGATAATACCCATGTTGCTTCTCAAGTTACTGGTAATCAGACACTTTATACCGTTCATGCCGATAAAACGACTGTGAGCGTAAAAGCTGACGGTAAGCTGGCATTGAATCCGACTGAAACGACAAGCAGTAACCAAACCAAAACCACCAACTACGAACTTGACCTTACAGATGCCGCCAAAGCTGAGATTCAAAAAGGCGTAGATGCGAAAGATATTGTCGATACCAAAGGTATTACCTTTAACGGCGATAGCGGCTCTCCCGTGACTAAAAAACTGGACGAAACGCTGGCAATTAAAGGCGACAACAAAAATGTGGTTACCGAAGCGGGTACAGACGGCATTAAAGTCAAACTGAAAGACGACATTACGTTGACCAGTGTAACTGCCGATACGTTGAAGGCAGGCGACAGCGTACTGACGAATGATGGACTGAACATTGCCAACGGTACGGCAAGTGCCCCGGTATCCCTGACCAAGTCCGGCTTGAACAACGGCGGCAACAAAATCACCAAAGTTGCCAAAGGTGAAAATGAAGATGATGCTGTGAATTATGCACAGCTTAAAGAGCTGGCTGACAAAGGTCTGACTTTTGATGCGGACGGTAGTACTTCGACTTCAAGCAAAAAACTGGGTGAGCGCGTAGGCATTAAAGGCGGCAGCAACATCACTACTTCCGCCGACAACGACAATGTTACGGTCAAACTGAATGACGACATCACGTTGAACAGCGTAACTGCGACTACTTTGAAGGCAGGCGACAGCACGCTGACGAATGCAGGATTGGTTACACCTAAAGTAACTGCGGGCAATAGCGTACTGGAGGATAACGGATTGACCATCTCCAACGGTGCGGCAAACGCCCCTGTCTCCCTGACCAAAAACGGTCTGGATAACGGCAATAATAAGATTGCCAAAGTAGCCAAAGGTACGGCAGACACCGACGCGGTAAATGTCGAGCAAATCAAACCGCTTGCAGCCGCATTGAACACCACCGTCGGTGCGGACGGTACGGTCGGACAGCCGAGCTTTACCGTCAAACAAGCCGACGGTACGGCAGGCACGGCTGTACATACCGTTCAAGATGCTTTGAACAAAGTCAGCGACGAGTTGAATAAAGGCCTGACCATTGCCGCAGACAACGGCAATGCGGACAAAGTCAATTTGGGCGAAACCGTTACCTACACGAGCAAAGATAAAAATATCGTAACGACTGTAGGCAGCAACGAAATCGACTTCAGCCTTGCCAATACCGTCACCGTCGGCAAAAACGCGGCAGGTGGCAACCCCGTTATTATCGACGGCACGAATGGTACGGTAAGCGGACTGACCAACAAAACGTTAGGCGGTACAGATTTCGCAGCCAAAGGCCAAGCCGCGACCGAAGAGCAGGTAAATGCCGCGCAGACCAATCTGGCAAATGTTTTGGGTACAGGTTCAACCAACCAAAACGGTACGGTAACGGTTACCAACATCGGCGAAACAGGTAAGACTACCGTCAGCGATGCGATTAAATCCGTCAAAGAAACCGCTGAAAAAGGCTGGAATCTGCAAGCCAACGGCGATACTGCTGAAAAAGTGGCGACAGGCGAAACGGTAACATTCAAGGATGGCAAAAACATCAAAGTAACTCGCGACGGCAAAAACATCACCGTAGCGACTTCGAATGAAGTGGCCTTTGACAAAGTTACCGTCGGCGGCAGCGAGTTGACAGGTGCAGGGTTGAATACGCCTAAAGTAACCGCAGGCGACAGCGAGTTGAACGGAAGCGGTTTGACCATCTCCAACGGTACGGCAGGCTCTTCCGTATCCCTGACTAAAAACGGTCTGAACAACGGCGGTAACAAAATCACCAAAGTTGCTGAAGGCGAGCTTGCAGCTGACAGCACCGATGCTGTTAACGGAGCGCAACTGTACAAAGTCGATCAGAAAGCCGATACCAACGCCGCCAATATTGCCAAAGGCATCAATATCGGTGGTACGAGCAACAGCAACAAATACGCACTGGGCGACACTGTCAACATCAAAGGCGACAGCAACATTGTCAGCGACACCGTTGAAGGCGGCGTACAACTGAAACTTGCCGACACCGTCAAAATCGGTCAAGACACAGGCAAACCTGTCAGCATCGATGGTACGACGGGAACAGTGCGCGGTTTGAGCAATACTACGTTAGGCGGTACTGGCTTTGCGACTTCAAACAAAGCCGCGACCGAAGCCCAGCTGGACGCTACCCAAGCGAACCTGAAAACCATCTTGGGCGGAGAAGCCAAGAACGAGAACGGCAATGTATCCACTGCCAACATCGGTGACACAGGCAAAGGCAACATTCACGAGGCGATCAAGTCAGTAAAAGAGACCGCTGAAAAAGGCTGGAAGCTGAAAGTGAACGAAGAAACTTCGGCACAGGCCGAAAAAATCAGTCCTGATGATGAAGTAGCCATCAAACAAGGTAAAAATATTACCGTGACCCGCGATGGTAAGAATATCACCGTAGCCACTTCAGACGACGTTGCTTTCAATAAAGTCACGGTCGGCGACAGTGTGTTGAACGGCAACGGACTGACTATTGCCAATGGTGCAGCAAATGCTCCTGTTTCCCTGACTAAAAACGGTCTGGATAACGGTGGCAACAAAGTCTCCAACATCGCCAAAGGCACTGCGGATACCGACGCGGTAAATGTCGAGCAACTTAAACCGATTGCAGCCGCATTGAACACAACAGTCAACCCGACAACGGGTGAAGTGGCTGCGCCCGCGTTCACCGTAACTAAAGCGGACGGCACGAAAAATACCGCTGTCGGTACGGTTCAAGAAGCCTTGGATAAGGTGGGCGAAGAGTTGAAGAAAGGTTTGGTCATTGCCGCTGATGCAGGGTCGACTGAAAAAGTCAACTTAGGTGACACTGTTACTTACACCGGTACCGATGGCAACATTAAGACCAAAACCCTGCCGGGAGGCAAAGTTGATTTCGGTTTGAACGACAAAGTTACGTTGGGCAAAGCCGGCGGCACTCCGATTGTATTTGACGGTACGAACGGCACGGTAAGCGGACTGACCAACAAAACCTTGGGCGGTACGGACTTTGCCACCAAAGGCCAAGCTGCAACCGAAGAACAGCTGAATGCTAGCCAAGTGAATCTAAAAACTATTTTGGGCGGTAACGCAGAAAACACCAACGGCAATATCGCCATGAGCAATATCGGTGGTACTAACCAAAATACGGTTCACGACGCAATCAAGTCTGTGAAAGAGACGGTGGAAAAAGGTTGGAAGCTGCAAGCGAACGACGATACCGAAGAGAAAGTTGCTGCCGGCGAAACGGTTAACTTCAAAGACGGCAAAAACATCAAAGTAACCCGCGACGGCAAAAACATCACCGTAGCTACTTCAGAAGATGTTGAATTCAATGCCGTCAATGCCACCAATGTGATTGCAGAAACCGTTATCGCAGGTAACAGCGTATTGACGACCGACGGTCTGAAGATTGGTGATGACAGTTCTCCGAACCAAGTGTCACTGACTACTGCCGGTCTGAACAACGGCGGCAATAAGATTACCAAAGTAGCCAAAGGTACGGACGACACCGATGCAGTAAATGTCGAGCAAATCAAACCGTTGGCAACAGCGTTGAACACGACCATTGGTGCGGACGGTTCCGTTGCGGCTCCTGACTTTACCATCAAACAAGCGGACGGTACGGTAAGTGCACCAGTGCATACCGTTCAAGAAGCATTGGACAAAGTCGGCGACGAGTTGAACAAAGGTCTGAAGATTGCCGCAGACAACGGTAATGCGGACAAAGTCAACTTGGGCGAAACCGTTACCTATACGAGCAAAGACAAGAACATCGTGACGACCGTAGCGGACAACGAAATCGACTTCAGCCTGGCTGACAAGATTACCGTTGGCAAAGCAGGTCAAAAACCAGTTGTGATTGACGGTACGACCGGTACAGTAAGCGGACTGACCAACAAAACGTTGGGCGGTGCGGACTTTGCCACCAAAGGTCAAGCTGCGACCGAAGAGCAGCTGAACGAAACCCAAGCGAACCTGAGGACCATCTTGGGTGGTGAGGCAGCCAACGACAAAGGCAACGTTACGACCAGCAACATCGGTGAGACTGGAGCAGACAACGTTCACGACGCGATCAAGTCAGTGAAAGAGACTGCCGAGAAAGGCTGGAAGCTGAAAGCGAACGACGAAGCCGACAGCGAAAAAATCGCCGCAGGCGACACCGTGACCGTGAAACAAGGTAAGAACATCCGAGTGAAACGCAGCGGCAAAGATCTGACGGTTGAAACTTCAGACGACGTTGAGTTTGATCATGTCAAAGCTGATTCAGTGGCAGCGACCAGCGTGGTTGCCGAAAGTGTTATCGCAGGCAACAGCGTCTTGACTACCGACGGTCTGAAGATCGGTGCAGACGGCTCTCCGAGCCAAGTGTCTCTGACTACTGCCGGTCTGAACAATGGCGGCAACAAAATCGCCAACGTAGCCAAAGGTGTGGCAGATACTGATGCGGTTAACGTCAGCCAGCTGAACCCGATTGCCAAAGCGTTGAATAGCAGCATCAACCCGATTACTGGTGCGATTGAAGCTCCTGTCTTTACTGTAACTAAAGCAGACGGTACGAAACATGATGCTGTTGGTACAGTTCAAGACGCTTTGGATAAAGTGGGCGAAGAAGTCAGCAAAGGTCTGAACATCGTTGCGGACAACGGGTCGTCTGAAAAAGTGAACTTGGGCGATACCGTTACCTACACAAGCAAAGACAAGAACATCGTTACCACAAGCGGTACAGGCAAAGCGATCGACTTCAGCCTGGCCGAGAAAGTCACCATCGGCAAAGACGCAGCGAACGGCGGTAAACCGGTAGTGATTGACGGTAAAGAAGGCATTGTCAGCGGACTGACCAACACCACCTTGGGCAGCGCCCCATTGGCAGGATCGAACAAAGCCGCGACCGAAGCCCAGCTGGATGCAACCCAAGTGAACCTGAAAACCATCTTGGGCGGAGAAGCCAAGAACGAGAACGGCAATGTATCCACTGCCAACATCGGCGGTACAGGCAAAGACAATGTTCACGACGCGATTGCAGCAGTTAAAGAGACCGTAGGTAAAGGCTGGAACTTGAAAGCCAACGACGAAGCCGACAGCGAAAAAATCGCTGCAGGCGACACCGTGACCGTGAAACAAGGTAAGAACATCCGAGTGAAACGCAGCGGTAAAGAGCTGACGGTTGAGACTTCAGACGACGTTGAATTCGGTACGGTTTCCGCTACTACCGTACTGGCCGACAGCTTCATCTCCGGCAACAGCGTACTGAGCGGAGAAGGTCTGAAGATCGGTGCGGACGGTTCGCCAAGCCAAGTGTCTCTGACCAATGCCGGTCTGAACAACGGCGGCAACAAGATTGCCAACGTAGCCAAAGGCGTAAAAGACACTGACGCCGTCAACGTCGCCCAGCTGAACGAACAACTCGCCGCCACTGAAAAAACCACCACCGTCGTCGCCGGTAAGAACGTTACCGTCAGCGAAAAAGTGGACGGCAACAACACCGAGTACACCGTTAACGCCGACAAGACCACCCTCAGCCAAGCGGCTAACGGCGCGGTTAAAGTCAGTGAAGGTGCGAAAGATGCCGACGGTGTTACCGATTACGCCCTCGACCTGACCGACGAAGCCAAAGCCGACATCGCTAAAGGCGTAGCGGCGAAAGACGCGGTGGATAACAAAGGCCTGACCTTTGCCGCCGACAACGGCACGACCGGTG
>NZ_KV800972.1:0-306 GCF_001810355.1 Neisseria sp. HMSC074B07
GATACGGGTGTTTCGATATACAAGGTCGGATTCTCGAATCCGACATTTCCAACAGTTTTTCGGAAACGACAGACGCGTCAAATGTTTTTGTCGGATACAAGTATCCGACCTACATCTGGATTCCTGCCTGCGCGGGAATGACGGCGGAGGTTTCGACAAAAATTGCTTCTCCCGTTTTCAGACGACTATTTGCCTCGTCGGTGTACATTGTAACGTGGGCTTTGCCCACGATAATGTTGGGTAAAAGAGGCCGTCTGAAATTTTGGGCTTGATTCGTGGGCAAAGCCCACGCTACGGGTTTCAGAC
>NZ_KV800972.1:406-7590 GCF_001810355.1 Neisseria sp. HMSC074B07
GGGCAAAGCCCACGCTACGGGTTTCAGACGACCTCTGCCATCCCTCTTTCACATCTCTTCCAATTTCGCAAACTTGGTATCCAGCTCTTTTACGCCCTGTTTGCCGAAGTTGATGGTCAGTCGGGCGGATTCGCCTTTGTCCACGGCATCGATGATGACGCCGGTGCCGAATTTGGCATGGCGGACGTTTTGTCCGATGCGGAAGCCTGCGTAGGTTTGCGGCTGTTTGTAGTCGTCGATGATTTTGTCTTTGGGCGCGGCGGTTGGGCGCGGGCTGCCATAGTTGTCGTAGGCGGTCTTTTTGACGGACAGGTAGTGCAATACTTCGGGGGGAATTTCTTCGACGAAGCGGGAGACGATGCCGAATTGGGTTTGCCCGTGCAGCATTCTTTGCTGCGCCATGGTGATGTAGAGGCGTTTGCGGGCGCGGGTGATGGCGACGTACATGAGGCGGCGTTCTTCTTCGAGGCCGCCGCGTTCGGCAAGGCTCATTTCGCTGGGGAAGCGGCCTTCTTCCATGCCGGTGAGGAAGACGGCGTTAAATTCCAAGCCTTTGGCGGCGTGGACGGTCATGAGTTGGACGGCTTTTTCGCCCGCGCCTGCTTGGTTTTCGCCGGATTCGAGGGCGGCGTTGCTTAGGAAGGCGAGGATGGGGAAGGCGGGGTCGTCTGAAATGTTGTCGGGCAGGATTTCGAAGTTGCTGTCTTCGGGTTTGAACTCGATGGCGGCGTTGACGAGTTCGTCGAGGTTGTCGAGGCGGTCTTGGTTGTCACCTTTTTGGGTTCGGTAGTGTTCGATCAGGCCGCTGTCTTTGAGGATGCCGACGATAATTTCGGGCAGGGGCATTTGTCCGACTTGGTTGCGCAGGGCTTCAATCAGACGGACGAAGGCGGCGACTTTGGCGGCTTTTGCGCTGGCGTTGCAGGCTGCCTGCCAAAGGGTGATGCCTTGTTCGGTTGAGGCCGTCTGAAGGTTTTCGATGGTGCGTGCGCCGATGCCGCGCGGCGGGAAGTTGATGACGCGCAAGAGGGCGTTGTCGTCATCGGGATTGACAGCGAGACGCAGGTAGGCGAGCGCGTGTTTGATTTCTTGGCGTTCGTAAAAGCGCAGGCCGCCGTAGATTTTGTAGGGGATGCCACTGCGGAACAGGCTTTGTTCGATGACGCGGGATTGGGCGTTGCTGCGGTAGAGGACGGCGATTTCGTCTAAATCCCAGCCTTCGCGTTCGAGGGCTTTGGTTTCGTCCACGATGAATTGGGCTTCTTCGAGGTCGGTAAAGGCGGAGTAGTAGCGGATTTTGTCGCCTGCTTCGGCGTCGGTGCGCAGGTTTTTGCCGAGGCGTTCGTCGTTGTTTTCGATAACGGCGTTGGCGGCGGCGAGGATGTTGCCGACGGAGCGGTAGTTTTGTTCGAGTTTGACAGGCGCGTCGATGTGGAACTCTTCCATCAGCGCGGTCATGTTGCCGACGTGCGCGCCGCGGAATCGGTAGATGCTTTGGTCGTCGTCGCCGACGGCAAACACTGCCGCGTTGCCGCCCGCCATGAGTTTGAGCCACGCGTATTGCAGCTTGTTGGTGTCTTGGAACTCGTCGACCAGAATGTGGTTGAAGCGGTTTTGGTAGTGTTGGCGCAGGATTTCGTTGCTTTGCAGCATTTCGTAGCTGCGGAGCATGAGTTCGGCGAAATCGACCACGCCTTCGCGTTGGCAGATTTTATCGTATTCGGCGTAGCACTCAATCATGCGGCTTGTGTGCGGGTCGGGCGCGCTCAACACGGAAGCGCGCAAACCGGATTCTTTTTGCGCATTGATAAAGCCTTGCAGCGAACGCGGCGCGATGATTTCTTCGGCGATGTTGAGGCTTTTGAGCAGGCGTTTGATCAGGGAAAGCTGGTCGCCGCTGTCGAGGATTTGAAAGGAAGACGACAAACCGGTATCACGGTGGTGCAGCCGTAGAAAGCGGTGGCAGAGACCGTGGAACGTGCCGAGCCACATGGCGCGGACGTTGATGGGAATCATCGCGCCGAGTCGGGTTTGCATTTCTTTGGCAGCTTTGTTGGTAAACGTTACCGCCATAATGCTGTGTACGCTCGCCTGACCGGTTTGCAAAAGCCATGCGATGCGTGTGGTCAGCACGCGCGTTTTGCCGCTGCCCGCGCCCGCCAGCACAAGGGCGGATTGCGGCGGCCAGGTTACGGCGGAAAGTTGTTCGGGGTTTAAGCCTTGCAGCAGATTGGGGGCGGATTGGTCGGGAAACATGGGAAAAGAGGCCGTCTGAAAAATGGGAATACGGTATTTTAATGGAAACGGCAAAGGTCGTCTGAAAAGATGTTTCAGACGACCTTTCGATATCGAATGCTGTATATCGGGCAAAAGTTTGACAAGCCGAGGCAGCCTGCTGACGACATTGATTTAGAAATTGAAATTTTAGGACGGAAATCGGGAAATGCGATTTTGACGGAGCAAGGTCGTCTGAAATTTATAGTGGATTAAATTTAAATCAGGACAAGGCCGACGAAGCCGTAGACAGTACAGATAGTACGGAACCGATTCACTTTGGTGCTTCAGCACCTTAGAGGAATCGTTCTCTTTGAACTAAGGCGAGGTAACGCCGTCGGTTTTAAAGTTAATCCACTATATAAAACAGCGGCTTCAGACGACCCTTCTCTTCATTGCCAGCCATCCGTTTACCATCATCAGACTCAAACCCAACCAAATGAATCCGTAGCTGATTAATGCCCCGCTCTCCAAAGGTTCGCCCAGCCATGCAATCGAAATGACAAACAGCAAGACCGGCTCCAAATAGCTCAACATACCGAATACGGCAATGGGTAATAATTGGCTTGCTTTTAAATTCAAATGCATGGCGACCGCGCTATTGATACCCAGCAGTACGATAAAGCCGATAAGTTTTGGAGTGGACGCAATCAAATTAATGGTATCGGTTTGCGTCAGAATATAAAACAAGGTACAAGGCGCAATCACGAGCAAATCAAACGTCAGCCCTATCAATGCTGGCACGCCCAGTTTGCGGCGCACCAAATAATAGATGGGATACGTCCCGAATACCCATACCGTCGCCCATGAAAATGCGCCGGATCGTACCAACTCCCATGCCACGCCCAAACATGCCGATACGACCGCTACTATTTGCAGACGGTTAAGCGTTTCCTTAAACCAAATCCTGCCACACGCCAGCATCGCCAATGGGAACAGGAAATAGCCCATTGCCACATTCACGCCTTCGCCATTGACAGGTGACCATACAAACAGCCAAAGCTGACTTGCGAAAACAGGCGTGGGTAACATAATCAAAAACCAACGTTTCCAATCCCTGCCCGTTTCACGAACAAACTGCCCTGCCGCCTTCCAGCCATCGCTCATGCCCATCAATACGCATATGGCCGCTAACATTGCAACCATGCGCCAAGCGAAAACTTCCGTCCCGGTCATCGGACGCATCCAAGTTCCGTACAGAAACAGCATGGAAAACAATAAATTGGAAGCCAACGCCGCCACAAGCCCCTTTGAGAAATCCGTCATATTCAGACGACCCTGCAAAAACCTCATTGTATCAATGGGGAATGTGAAAAGAAATTTCATATTTTCGACATTTGAAGAAATAGAAAAACTTAACGCGAATCCTGCCGTCTCAACTTACTATCTCTCAGCCGTTCGCCCTCTTTCAACCAGTCTCAAAAATGCATAGGCAATTCAAGAGATGCAACAAATAAAAAAAGCCCTGCATTGCAGGGCTTTTTGAGATTCCAAAAACGAATTAACGTTTGGAGAATTGTTTTGCGCGGCGTGCTTTGCGCAGACCTGGTTTTTTACGCTCAACTTCACGGGCATCGCGAGTCACGAAACCGGCTTGAGACAAGGCAGGTTTCAGCGCAGCGTCGAAGTCGATCAGGGCGCGGGTAATGCCGTGACGGATAGCGCCGGATTGACCGGTTTCACCGCCACCGATAACGTTGACTTTGATGTCGAACGCTTCAGCGTTTTCAGTCAGGACCAAAGGTTGGCGAACAACCATGCGGCTGGTTTCGCGGGCGAAGAATTCGTCAACGGGACGACCGTTTACGATGATTTGGCCGGTACCTTTAGTCAGGAATACACGAGCCACTGAACTTTTGCGGCGGCCTGTGCCGTAGTAGTATTTACCGTTCATGTCGTGTCCTTATTTCAATTCCAAAACTTTGGGTTGTTGTGCGGCATGGGCGTGTTCTGCACCAGCGTACACTTTCAGTTTTTTGATCATGGCGTAACCCAATGGACCTTTAGGCAACATGCCTTTTACGGCTTGTTCCAAAGCGCGGCCCGGGAATTGCTCTTGCATTTCGCGGAAAGTACGCTCGTAGATACCGCCGGGGAAGCCGGAGTGACGGAAGTATTTTTTGTCTTCGAATTTGGCACCGGTTACACGCAGTTTGTCCGCGTTGATGACGATGATGTAGTCGCCGGTGTCAACGTGGGGGGTGTATTCAGGTTTGTGCTTGCCACGCAGACGGTGTGCGACTTCGGCTGCAACGCGACCCAGAACTTTGTCTTGGGCGTCGATAACGAACCATTCGCGCTTCACCTCGTGGGGTTTCGCTGAAAAGGTTTTCATAGTGGAAATCCAGATAGATATAGAAAGTTGTGAATTTTAAAGATGGGATTGGCTTTTGTCAATCGGATTGGGGTCGTCTGAAAGTGTTTTTTCTATGATGGCGTTTTTATGCATTGGGAAATGTTGTTTTTAGGTTGGAAAACATTGCTGTTGATTCAAAATATCGGGATATGTTTTTTGATTTTACGTTTGGTTTTTCAGACGACGTCGAAGCCGATGATAAATGAAAGCCATGCCGCAATCGGGCATGGCTTGATATGGGAATCCCCGCGAGAGCCGTTTTGGCTGAATCCGCTTGAACCTTGTTGACAAGGCGGTCACCTCGGGCAGTTTCGGGTGCATCTAAGGATAGACGCTCGCGCCCACTGCAACTCCCGGCAACCTTAAGCGAACTTATTGGTTCAAAGGAATATATGCCTTCGCGGACACCGCAGGGAAAAAGAAAAATCAGTTTTGTTCCAACCGCGCCAAAGCTTTTTGGCAAGCGTTGTTCATGTCGGTTATTTTACGCTCAAATTCACCTATTGCCAAATCGTCTTTGAGTGTGATTTTAAGGAGGTCGTGGACAACGTTGAGTGCGGTCATAATGGCGATTTTATCGCTGCCGACAATGCGTCCGCTCTCTTTGATAGCGGCACTTTTTTTGTTGAGCATATCAACGGCTTGGAGCAGGGTATCTTTTTCTTCGCTCGGGGTGTTGATGGTGAAATTGACATTCATGATGTCGAGGCTGACTTGTTCGATACTCATGGCGTGTCCTTATGATTGCGTTTCTTGCGGCAGGCGGGCAATGAGCCGGCGGATTTTTTCTGCAGTCTGCTCTAATGTGCTGCGGTATTGTTCTTTTTCGGCGGTAAGGTTGTCGATTTTGCCTTGTAGGTCTTCTTTGAGTTTGCCGACTTGTACGAGCAGCGCTTCGCTCAATTCGTCAACGGCGGCTTCGTGTTCGCGCTTTTGTTGTTCATGCTCGAGCTTGAGGCGGTCGATTTCTTCGTTAAGGCGACGGTTCTCACCAACAAGGGTTTCAAATTTTTGGGCCAGCTGGTAAACGCTGACTTCCAAGGTGTCGAGTGATTGATTCATGTATAGGCTTCCGTATTGCCGCATGGTGGCAGGCGGTCAGGATATTAGGATGATGATGCAGGGATGTCAATCGCTGCCGAATCTTGAGGTCGTCTGAAACTTTTTGGCTTGATGTTTTCAGACGACCTTTGCCGTTCGGTCTTACTCAAAGCGCGCGCTGCGCTCCATGAGTCTTTCTGCCACTTGCTGCGGGGTCATTTCCTTGCGGATGAGTTGCAGCAGGGTTTGGGTAATGGGCATATCGATTTGGTATTTCACAGCGGTGTTAAACACTTCTTCGATGGTGCTGACGCCCTCGGAAACATGGCCGATTTCCACCAACACTTGATGCAGTTCTTTGCCTTCTGCCAAACCCAAACCGACACGGCGGTTGCGCGAAAGTGCGCCGGTACAGGTCAGGATAAGGTCGCCGATGCCGGCAAGCCCCATCATGGTTTTGGGCTGCGCACCCATGGCCATGGCAAGACGGGTAATTTCGGCGAGACCGCGCGTCACCAGCGCCGCACGCGCATTGAGTCCGTATTCGAGACCGTCGGAAAGACCGGTAGCAATTGCCATCACGTTTTTGACGGCACCGCCGACAGCAACGCCGATAACGTCCGTGCTGCCGTAAAGGCGCATTACGTTGGTGTTGAGCTGCGGCACCAATTCCTCAATCCACTCCTGATTTTCTGAGGCGACAACCACAGCACAAGGCAGTTGTTTGGCGAGTTCTTGGGCAAAGCTCGGACCTGACAGCACGCCGATTTTTTTGTTCTCAGGCAATACTTCTTTCAATACTTGGAAGGTCAACAGCCCTGTGTCTTGTTCAAAGCCTTTGCAGGCAGCAAGGACGGGAATATGGTCGGCATTGTGTTGTTTGAGGAGTTCCGCGCTGCTTCTCAAACCTGCGACAGAAGTTACGACAAGGACGAGCCCGCTGTCTTTGAGCGCATCACCCAAATCGGCGTAAACGGTTAAGGATTCAGGGAAAGGGAAACCGGGCAGGCCGCGTTTGTTTTCACGTTCTGCCTGCAATGTACGGACTTGTTCGGGATTGCGTGTCCAAAGGGCGACTTCGTTGCCGTGGCTGGCAAAGTGCAGGGCAAGGGCTGTACCCCAAGAACCTGCGCCGATGACGGTAATTTTCATTGTGTGTCTTCCAACGGTAGATTGTCGTTTAATTTAAACCAATCGGCTTGGCAGTGCAAGCGATAGAGGCCTATTCGACATGAAAACCGCATGAAAATGCAGAAGCTATCACATATATTGCTTATCTCTATTGAAAATCCAATATTGATTTACCGCAAAGGGTAAACCACGCCCGCTGTTTATACTTCGCGGACAAAAAAAGCCGGACATATCAAACGGACGCAAACAAAGCGGAATGCCATTCCCCATTTTCGCCCGCCATTCATCACGGCAATCAACGGAAACGGTGCTTACTCATAATAATATCCACTACAAAAAGGAACACGCCGAGACCTTTGCAAAATTCCCCAAAATCCCCTAA
>NZ_KV800973.1:0-11444 GCF_001810355.1 Neisseria sp. HMSC074B07
TGTGGGCGAATATTAAGCGGTATCTGCGAACCGTTTTGTCTGATTACGCCCGATTTGACGATGCGCTACTGTCCTATTTTGATTTTAATTGACTATAATACACGCACTGAATAATCCGGCAAAATGTGAAACTGCAATAATCCGTTGTCTTCATCGGTAAATTTATCTACCTTCACATTAACGTTACACTCTTCAAATTCATTTGTATCCGTGCTTATCATCAAAGTCAGTGGCAGCGTCATTCCCTCATGCCAGCAAGGGATGGAAACGTAACATTGTCCTCCCCCTTCCTCTGAATAAGGCCCTATATCGTTTAAAGTCCATGTCTCTCCAGCCTTGTGATAAGTTATCATTACACCTTGGTCAGAATAGTTGCTTAGCATAAATGCAAACGAGCGTTCCTTATCGGTATCCACAAAAAATCATCCTTTTGATTGAAGATTTCTTTTCCCGAAGAGGCATAGATCGATAAAACCGGAAGAGCGGCGACTAAACCTACCAAGCCTAAAAACCTAAATAATTTTTTCATTTTTTTCCTTTTTGCCCGCCGCAATGCTCAGTGCGGCGCATTTTTAAATGACAACGTGGTTCGTATAGTAGCTTGAACGATGTAATGGGTAAAGCGAATGGGATAACCGGCTGATGGGTCGTCTGAATGGTTGCAGACCCGTTGGGTTTGCTTCTTTCAGACGAGCTTTGATGTGTGTTTTCTCTGATGCTATTGATTTAAAAGAAAGGTCGTCTGAAACCTTAGATTTCAGACGACCTTTCTGCATTAAACCTTTGATGTTTAGAAAATCAGCTATTTTCTAAAGTCCGGCAGTTTTTCTGCTGGTTTTATTTGAGGTTCTTCTCGATGAGGGCGACGAGTTGGTCGATGTAGCCTTGAACGAAGCTGCGCGCGGATTCGATGAGTTTGCCGTTATCGTCAAACAAGGTGGGGGAGTTGCCGAGGAAGACTTCGGGCTGTCCGGTCAGCGGCATATTGAAGTAGGACAAGGCAAGGCGCAGGTTTTTTTGCGAACTGTAACCGCCCATTTTGCCGACGGAATGGCTGATGATGCCTGCGGGCGTGTTTTTCCATGCGACGTCGGCGTTGGGTTTGGAGCCGATGTCTACTGCGTTTTTCAGGCAGGCGGGGATGGTGCGGTTGTTTTCGGAGGTGACGAACAATACGCCGTCGGAGGCTTTGATGGTTTCGCGGAAGGCGGTGTAGCTTTCGGGCGTGGGGAAGTCGGTTTCGGCGGGGTCGTCGTAGTCGAAATTGTAGAGCGGCAAATGGCCGATTTCGACGATTTGGGCATCGTAGCCTTCGGGGAACATGGGGATGACGTTTTGCGCCACTTTGCGGGCGAACGAGCCTTTACGCAGGCTACCTACTAAAATGCTGACTTTTTTTGCCATGAATTTTCTCCTGATGATGTAAAAACAATAACGATTCTTAGATTCATTTTAAAGCCGCCAGTCGATTGTCGTCAATCCTGTTGGGAACAATTTGACCATTCTGCGCAAGGCTGACCTGAGTTGGGGAATCAGTTTGGTAGCGGCTTGCCTGCCCTACCCCAGTTTCGAGACAGTCTTTTCTAAAGTGTTGAAACGTTATCGAGGTCGTCTGAAAACCCTATCGGGCATGAATCAAGACGACAATGCTATAATCCATCCTGAAATTTTTATCTTGAAGAACACGCCATGCAAGCCGATTTCAGACGACCTGTCCTTGCCATCGACACCAGCACTTCCTACCTGTCCCTCGCGTTGCAAACCGACGGGCAGATTGTTTCGTTTCATGAAAACGTCGGCACGAAGCAATCCGATTTGATCCTGCCGCAGATTCGTGTTTTGTTTGAACAAACCGGTATTGCGGCGGCGGATTTGGGCGTCATCGTTTATGCACAAGGTCCCGGCGCGTTTACCGGTTTGCGTATCGGAACAGGTGTGGCGCAAGGTTTGGCGACGCCGTTTGATACGCCCCTCATCGGCATCCCCTGTCTGGATGCAGCGGCGTATCTACTGCCCGAACAAAGCTGCGTACTGGCGGCGACCGACGCGCGTATGGGCGAGGTGTTTTACGCATGGTTCAACACTGGAGTGCACCGGCGGCTTGGCGATTATCAGGTCGGCAAAGCGACTGAAATTGTCGAACCCGAAGGCTGTACGTTTACCGGCGGCATAGGCAACGCGTTTGCCCTGAGCGATGCGCCGCCCTTTGCCGGTACGCCGCAAATGCCTGCCGCTTCCGACTATCTCAGGCTGGCACTGAGCGGGCGTTATCCCGCGTCCGATGCGGCACACGCCGAATTGCTTTATGTCCGCAACAAAGTCGCCCTGACTGCCAAAGAGCAGGCAGAACGGAAAGCGCAGGCATGAATATCCGCCCCGCTTTTTCAGACGACTGCCCTGCCCTTGCCGCCATTGATGCGGTCAGCAACCCGTCGCCTTGGTCGGTAAAACAATTCGCCTCCGCATTGGCGCAGAGTACGGATAAACTATGGGTCTGCGAGACCGACGGCGTCATCAGCGGCTTTATCGTTTGGCAGGATATATTGGATGAATCCGAGCTGCATTTGATTGCCACCGCCCCCGAATACCGCCGACAAGGCATTGCCGCCGCACTATTGGAGCATTGGTTCCGCCACGCCCAAACCGCCGGTATCACGCGCTTGTTGTTGGAAGTCCGCGCCAGCAATGCCGCCGCCCAATCGCTGTATTTCAAATACGGCTTTACCGCGGTCGGCATCCGCAAACATTACTATTCCCTGCCCGAAGGCGGGCATGAAGACGCCGTATTAATGGAAAAACCATGTTAAGCAGCCGCTATCTCCACTTGCATCAGGCATTAGGCTTAGGCCCGATGTGGCTGAACCGTAACGCCAAAGTCATCCCGCCCGCAGGTGATGCACCCGTTGCCCAGCCGCAAAAACCTGCCGCCGCCCAAGTTGCCGAAGCCGTCCGCACGATTTCCGCATCGGCACATCATGCCCGTATGGCGGCGATGGCGGCGGTTCAACACGAAAAAACCGCCCCAGCAGCGGCAACGCCTCCCACCCCACCAACTGCTGCGCCGGTTGACGCGCCTGCTCCGTCTGCACGGACACATTCCGCGCCCGAAGATACCACCAAAGCCGCCACTGCAACCGTTTCAGACGACCTCCCGCGCCTGCAAACCGAAGCGCGCCCTTCCGAAGTCATCATCATCAGCATCTGCCCCGCAACCGAAGACAGTCTGCACGGACAGCTCTTTCACGGCGCGGTTGGCGTCCTGCTCGACAATATGCTTGCCGCCATCCGCCTGTTGCCGCAGCAGGCATACAAAACCAGTTGGGTCAAAGCGGCGCCGGTTTTCAGTCCGCATCCTACTGACGAACAAATCCAAGCCGAGCTGCCACAGCTTGCCCGAGAGCTTGCCGATACACAGGCGAAGGCTGTTTTATTGGTGGGGCAAATCTTTGAAAAACCCGAACTTGCCCCATTGATAGACACCCTCTGCGGCGACACGCCCCGCTTCATCCTTCCCCACCCTGCCCGCCTGCTGCGCCAACCGCAGCTCAAAGCAAAGGCCTGGCAGGTTTTGAAACAAGTGCGGCAGATACTGAATTAAGGTATGCCGACAGCGTTCCAAACATTTCCCGCACCATATCCACCCCTTCCCTATCCATCATGTACCTCACCCAAGAAAAACCCTACCGCCCGCTGCTGATTGCCCTGATTTTCCTGACCCTGCCTCTGGCATTGCTGCTGCACGAAATCATCACAGTCGGGCTGTTCCGCCATTCCGGGCTGCTGCTGACCTTCCAAGACGGGCAGTTGCGGCAAGTAGCGGGCTGGAATGACGCCATCGTTTGGTTTATCTGCGGCGTATTCGGCTTTTTCAACCTGATTATCGCGGGCGGACTGACCAAACTCGCCTACAAAAAAATGATGCGCCGCCATTTCCGCTACGCCCTGTTTTTAAGCGGCGCGGCGGCGTGTGCGGCGGCTTTGGTCGTGATTATCTTGGAATCTTTACTGGGCAGCGCGGCATTGGGCGGCATGCGGCAAGGCGGGATATTTCTTTACGCATTGAGCGTTTGGATATTGGCAATGTTGACGCTGCCGCGCCAACTGACCCGCGCGCCGGAGCAGCCCATCATTTTTCACAAAATGAAAAGATAAGCCGGAAAGCAGAAAATCGGGACACCGCCCTCCTTCATGTTCTTCAATAAGAAAACCCATAAAAAGGGATCGTCTGAAACTTTTCAGACGACCCCTTTGCCCAAATTCATCCGCCCTTAGCGTTTGAATTCAGGCATGATTTTTAAAGTTTGCATCAATCTGTAAGCAGGCAGACATCCGTTTTTCTGCTATGATTTTTCTATAGTGGATTAAATTTAAATCAGGACAAGGCAACGAAGCCGCAGACAGTACAGATAGTACAGCAAGGCAAGGCAACGCCGTACTGGTTTAAAGTTAAGCCACTATATCTTGCCCAAAGGTAGTCTGAAAGAAAGCGCACGATGAAACCTAAACTGATTATCTTCGACTGGGACGGAACGCTGGCAGACACGACGCGCCCGATTATCCGCACCTTCCAACAAAGTTTTGCCGACTGCGGCATGCCCATCCCCGATGACGATGCCGTCCGCGCCCTCATCGGTTACAGCCTGCCCGAAATCATCCGCCGCCTCGCCCCGCATGCCGGCGAACACATGCGCGAAGAATTGGCGGAAACCTACGCCGCACACTATCTCAATCCCAACAACCACAACATGACGCTCTTCCCCGAAGCCCTGCCCTGCCTGCACACCCTGCAAAACCAAGGCTACTGGCTCGCCGTCGCCACGGGCAAAGGCAGGATAGGACTCGACCGCTCTATCGCGCAAACCGGTACAGCCGATTTTTGGATGGCGACAACCTGCGCCAGCGAACAAGCCTCCAAACCTGCGCCCGACATGATTTTCAAGCTATGCGACGAACTGGGGCTGACGCCGCAGGAAACTTTGGTTGTCGGCGATACGACCCACGACTTGGAAATGGCTGCAAACGCCAAAGCCCCTGCCGTCGCCCTCACCACAGGCGCGCACTCCGCCGCCATGTTGAACACCGCCCCGCATCTTGCCATACTCGACAACCTCTCCGAGCTACCTGATTTCTTGGAAACATTTGATTGGACAGGAAAGGTTTAATGCAAAGCACAAGCCCTCTAACGATGCAGACAGCCAACCCGTAGCGTGGGCTTCGCCCGCGAAAAACTCGGTTTATGATCAGACTTAGAAACCGATTGGCAGGTCTCGTGGGCAAAACCCACGCTACACTTTTCCCGAAGCGTTACGGCGTGCTACCAACCATCGAGCTAAGCGCGTACCTATTCAGAAAAGCCCTGTATAGAATGAGTCAATCGCTTCTCCATCCCCAATCCACCCCCACGATAAAAAGGTCGTCTGAAAACCTACCCCTCAAGTTTTCAGACGACCTTTTTTAGCTCACAAAGTAGTGTGGGCTTTGCCCACGAAAAAAACGAGTCGGTTTGTGGTCTGATTCGGAAACCGATTAACAGATTTCGTGGGCAGAGCCCACGCTACACTTTTCCCGAAGCGTTACAGCGTGCTGCCGAACATCGGACTAAGCAAACCTGTTTGGAGAAAGTCTCCGTATCGAATAAATCAATCGCTTCTCCATCCCAAACCCTCCTCCCGATAAAAAAGGTCGTCTGAAAACTGAACTGCACCCCTCAAGTTTTCAGACGACCTTTTTTAGTTCACCGAGACCAACCGCCTATCCCTATCTCAACAACTCATCCGTTATCCGTTGCAAAAATTCGATGCGTCCGGGCTTGGCTTCGCCTGCTTCGGCGGCGGCTTTGACGGCGCAGCCGGGTTCGGCGCGGTGGGTGCAGTTGTGGAAGCGGCATTGTCCGACGAGGTGGTTCAGGTCGGGGAAGTATTGCAGCAGGTCGGCGGCTTGGAGGTGGTGCAGCCCGAATTCTTGCAAACCGGGGGAGTCGATTAACTGGGTTTCTTCGTTTAAATCGTAAAGCTGGGCGTGGGTCGTGGTGTGTTTGCCGGAATCGAGCGCGGTGGAGATGTCGCCGGTGCGGGCGGTTTGGTTGCCTAAGAGGGCGTTGGTCAGGGTGGATTTGCCCATGCCGCTTTGTCCGAGCAGGATGTTGGTATGCCCTTGCAGGACGGGGCGCAGGATGTCGGCGTTTTCCAGCGCGCGGGTTTCGATGACGGGATAACCGAGCGTTTCGTAGAATTTGAGTTTTTCGCGCCAGAGGGCGGTTTCGGGCAGGTCGGCTTTGTTCAGAATGATGACGGCTTGGATGCCGGCGGCTTCGGCGGCTAGGAGCGCGCGTTGCAACAGGGCTTCGCTGGGCGAGGGAACGGCGGCGGTCACGATAAGGAGCTGGGTAACATTCGCGGCGATGAGCTTGGTTTTCCATGCGTCTTGGCGGTAGAGTAGGCTTTCGCGTGGTAGGTAGTCTTCGATGACGGCTTGTTCGGCGTTGATGTTTTGGATATGCACGCGGTCGCCGCAGGCGAAATCCACCCGCTTTTTGCGCGTGCTGGCTTCGTAGGTTTTGCCGTCGGGCGTGCGCACGATGTAGCGGCGGCCGTAGCTGGTAATGATTTGGGCGGTATCGGTCATGAGCGGTTGGGTCGGGTGGATTGGATAAAGGGAATGTTCGCGGCGGCGTGGCTGTCTTGCGGCGAAAAGGTATTGTACCGAAATAGGCAGGGGTCGTCTGAAACGATTCTATATCGGGTTCACTTGAACCGATACGACGTTGCCGCCTTGTCTTGATTTCAACTCAACCCGCAAGATTCAAACGGTTTTCAGACGACCTCCCAGCCCATCACAATCCGAGCGACCACGCGTTGACGCCTTCGGAAAAATCTTCCAAACGGTTTTCGTAGTGTGCGAAGATTTCTTCAATGATTTCGTCTTCGCCGTCGATCAGTCGGATTAAATCCATATCGGCTTCCGAAATCAGCCCGCGCCCGAGCAGCTCCTTGCGTATCCAGTCCAATAAACCCGACCAGAAATCCTTGCCCACCAAGATAATCGGACGGTCGGGTGTTTTACCCGTCTGCACCAGCGTCAGGCTTTCAAACAGTTCGTCCAGCGTGCCGAAGCCGCCGGGCATGACGACATACGCGACCGCGTGTTTCACAAACATCACCTTGCGCGGGAAGAAATGTTGGAATTTGATGGACAAATCCTGATACGGATTGGCTTTTTGTTCGTGGGGCAACACGATATTCAGCCCCACCGCCGGGCTTGCGCCCGCAAACGCGCCCTTGTTCGCCGCTTCCATAATCCCCGGCCCGCCGCCCGAAATGACGGAAAAACCCGCATCCGAGAGCTTGCGTGCCAGACGCAGCGTGAATTCATAATCGGGATGGTTTTCCGGCGTGCGCGCGCTGCCGTAAATGCTGACCGCAGGCTGAATCGCCCGCAGCTCCTCGCCCGCCTCAACAAATTCCGAAATAATCTTCAAAACATGATACGACTCCCGCGCCTGAATCTCGCGGCGCGCCTCATCGGTCAGCATAGGCTTGGGCAGTTTTTTGAGCAGGCTCACGGTTTTTCCTTCATCTTGTTGAATCCCCACATTGTAACCGACAGAACCCGGGGTCGTCTGAAAACGCAGGCAGGAATGACGGCAAGTGTTCCTTATTTGAACCGAATCATGCGTTTCAGCCCGCCATCCCGCGCAAAAGAGACAAGATTGCCGTCGCAGCCGTGACCGCTTGCGTTACAATCCCCCATTTCCGCCCATATCCTGCCATGCTCGAAATCCTCTACCGCGACAGCCGCACCATCGCCGTCAACAAACCCGCCGGAATGCTCGTCCACCGAAGCTGGCTCGACCGCCACGAAACACAATTCGTCATGCAGACCCTGCGCGACCAAATCGGACAACACGTCTATCCCGCCCACCGCCTCGACCGCCCCACATCCGGCGTCCTCCTGTTTGCCCTCGACCCCGAAGCCGCCCGCCTGCTGACGCAGCAGTTCGAACAAAAAACCACACGCAAAACCTACTGGGCAATCGTGCGCGGATATTTGCCCGACGACGGACTCATCGACTACCCGCTCAAATATCAGCCCGACAAAATCGCCGAATCCCAAACCGAAGCCACCCTCCAAGAAGCCCAAACCCAATACTGCTGCCTTGCGCGCACCGAATTGCCCTTCCAATCCGCCGCCCGCTACCCGACCTCGCGCTACTCGTGGGCGGAACTCATCCCGCACACAGGCCGCAAACACCAACTGCGCCGCCACATGAAACACATCTTCCACCCCATCGTCGGCGACACCAACTACGGCGACCTGCGTCAAAACCACGCCACCGCCGCCCACCTCGGCACCACCCGCCTCATGCTCCACGCCCGCAGCCTCTCGTTCCAAAGCATCGAAAACGGCGAAACCCTGACCGTCTGCGCCGATACCGACGAGAGCTGGCGGATTTGGCTGGGTACGTTTGAAGCCTAAGCGAAAGGTCGAGCGACAGGCGGGCTGGTTATGCTGCAAAGCCGGGCACGGTTTTCAGACGACCCCACCCCTTGCCGCATTATTCCGTTCAACCAATATTCCTGCCGAATAATCCTGTTTGACGGTAAAGGTCGTCTGAAAACGCTACACTCCTTCAGACGACGTCTGTCATATCACCATAAGGACATTCCATGAGCGACATCGAAAAACAACTCGCCGCCATCCGCTACACCGCCGACCGCACCAAACGCTACAACGAACATGGCTTTACCCTGTTGCAACTGGGCATACGCGGCGTGGTCTATTTCAATACCCGTGATAATGTCGCCGATGCCTTAACCGGTTTGATGGATTTCTATTACGAATGGGGAAAAAACAAGCTAACAATAGCCAGCCATGAGATAGGAACAGGTACACGGAACAGAAGCGGTCGGATGCGCGAGATCAAGTTGAGTGAAAAGTCGTACCTTAAAGAACGGGATAAAGTGTACCGTTGGCTGGATGAAAGAACCGAAAATGCTTCCGAGGTTGATTGGGGAATGCAAAGCGAGCATGCAAATACCAGTGCATCCTATTATTTCAATATCACCTCTTTTGCCGCCTACTTTGCAAACGATCCAGATATATCAAGAGGCACCCTACTTTTTAATCTGCCACTAGAAATTTTGTCTTCTCCCCAAGATTTGGCAAAGCTGGATGAATTTGTCGGTAAGATTTCAGAGAAGCTGGATGTTTTCCACGGCTATATCGGACTGGCAGCGATTCCACCGCATAATTATCACGACGGTGCGCCGTATGAATACGGGGTTTGCCGCGAGAATTTAGGGCTGATTCCGGTCACGACCGATTATTTGGCAGACTTTTATGACTATAATATCCGCAGTATCAGTTGGTACACACTGGTCGGCAGGGAACTTTACGGACAGCTACCGGCAGGCAGGATAGAGCCTGTTTTGGCAAATCATCCCAATATTACTCTGCGCGACATCGCAGGCATCAAGATTTTCAAAATCGGTAGCCTGCCCGAAACAGGAGATATCCGCGAAGATTTACCCTTGGACTACATTGCGCTAAACCGAGCTTTAGAACCGATACGCGAAAAATATCCGCGTGAAAACATGGGCGGCATTACCCGCGAACAGATGTATTATTGGTCAAGGAGATGGGACGGCTGGGAAGTGGAAGAAAAAGACGGGAAGAAAATCTACACCCAAGTGCCGCAGGAAATCATCGGTGTTGAGGAAGAGCCTGTTCCGATTTCGGGTATGTGGAAAATCACCAGCTTTGACGGTGAAACCCGCCATTTCAATAAAGGCGAGATCTTCCCCGAAGGAGAAGGAATTCGGACGCAAGATGTACTTCTCGGACCCCAAATGGGGCTGACCATTTGGGAGCTGGTCAAAGGCGACCACAACGAACCTTTGCGCAGAAAAGCAATGTGGTAGGCAACCGCCCTGCCTTTCCGAACGTCAGCCGATACGTTAAAATAGGCCTCGTCTGAAACCCCGTTTTTAAGGAAAACCGCCATGACCCGTATGGTTCACTGCGTCAAACTCGGCAAAGAAGCCGAAGGTATGAAATTCCCACCGCTGCCCAACGAATTGGGCAAGCGTATTTTTGAAAATGTATCCCAAGAAGCTTGGAATGCGTGGACACGCCACCAAACCATGCTGATTAACGAAAACCGTTTAAGCCTCGCCGACCCGCGCGCACGCGAATATCTGGCACAACAAATGGAGCAGTATTTCTTCGGCGACGGCGCAGATGCCGTTCAAGGTTATGTGCCGCAAGAGCCAAAATAACGCCATCATTTGCTCAAAAAGTCGTCTGAAAACGAAAATCGGATTTCAGACGACCTTTTTGTATCAATAAACTTGCTGCAAAGCCATTTCATTTTATAGTGGATTAACTTTAAATCAGGACAAGGCCGACGAAGCCGCACAGTACAGACAGTACAGCAAGGCAAGGCAACGCCGTACTGGTTTAAAGTTAAGCCACTATATTTCCACTATTTCCGTATTTTCCCTATTCCTCTTCCCCGCAAAAGAGGATGAAAAATACCAAAATCGCAACCGTTTATCAGCTTATCAAATTTACCACCAACTTATTGCATCCTTTGGACAAGAGTTGGCCGAATCGCAATAACCCATCAAAATTTGCCGTACTTCAATATAGGTTTCACAAAAGCTCAAATGAATTTCGCCAACCATCTGTTTTCAGACGACCTCAACATGGTTTCTTTGACCTGCTGCACCCGACCTTTGTCCTGAATAAAGGGAGAAAACGTCGCGTAGGCTTTACCCACGGAAAGTGTTCAAAGAATTATTTATCTAACACCGGAACACCGGCTCCCCATACAAATATAAACCGATTTCCAATGATGCACATATCGATCTTTAACAGTAAGCAAGACCTAATAAAATTCAAAAACTCAATTCCATCCATGAAGTCTCGATTGTGCAAAATACCAATCAACAGAATGCCCTATTTCTATTTGAATCCACCATAAATGCTTCAATGGGTTAAAAAATAAAAAGCCGAACGGATAAACCATTCGGCTTTCTATCAAAAGCAACGATTATTGAACTTTAATTTCTACATCAACACCGGCCGGCAAGTCCAGTTTCATCAGTGCGTCGGTAGTTTTGTCAGTCCAGTCCACGATGTCCATCAGGCGCAAGTGGGTGCGGATTTCCAATTGTTCACGAGAAGTTTTGTTCACGTGTGGAGAACGCAGAATGTTGAAACGCTCGATTTTAGTCGGCAACGGAATCGGACCTTTTACAACGGCACCGGTACGTTTTGCAGTTTCAACGATTTCTTGAGCAGAACGGTCGATCAGGCTGTAATCATAAGCTTTCAGGCGGATACGGATTTTTTGGTTTGCCATTTATCGATATCCTTCAATTAAGCGATGATAGAAGAAACCACACCCGCACCTACGGTACGGCCACCTTCGCGAATCGCAA
>NZ_KV800974.1:0-487 GCF_001810355.1 Neisseria sp. HMSC074B07
CCATCGTCCGCCCCGACGGCGCCATCCTGCATTTCGACTATGACGACTGCTACCGCCTGATCCGTAAAAGCGATGCGGAAGGCCGTTATGACGGCTATACCTACGACGAAGCGGGCAACCTGCTGACCCATACCGACCCGCTGAAACATACCACCCGTTTCGAATACGCCGACAACGGCCTGTTGCTGTCGGTGACCGATCCGAACGGCAGCAGCACCGCCTATCACTACAATGAAAACCGCCAGCCCGACCTCATTACCGACTGCTCCGGTTACGAAACCAAACTGGCCTACACCTCCGAAGGGCAACTGGCGCGCATTACCGATGCGCTGGGACAGCACACCGAATACCATTACGATGCCGACCAAAACCTCACCCTCGCCCTCTATCCCGACGGCAGCAAAGAAACCTTCGGCTATGATGCCGCAGGTCGTCTGAAAACCCATACCGACGGCGAAGGCCATACCACTTCCTACGAATACGGCCA
>NZ_KV800975.1:0-1261 GCF_001810355.1 Neisseria sp. HMSC074B07
ACATCGCCAAAGGCGTCGCGGCGAAAGACGCGGTAGACAACAAAGGCATCAGCTTCGCAGGCGACAGCGGTACGACCGTAGCCAACAAACTGGGCGATACCGTGGCGGTTAAAGGTGATGCCAACATCACCACCACCGCAGGCGCGAACGGCATTCAGGTCGGCCTCAACAAAGACCTGAAAGTAGACAGCGTCAAAGCAGGCGATACGGTTGTGAACAACAACGGCGTCAACGTCGGCGACAAAGTGGCGCTGGGTAAAGACGGTCTGAAAGCAGGCGATGTCAACATCACTGCCGAGGGCATCAACGCAGGCGGTAAGAAAGTGACCGGCGTCGCCGCAGGCACCGTTGCCGCAGGCAGCACCGATGCCGTCAACGGCGGACAACTGCACCAAGTTTACGAACTGATCGGCAGCAACGGCGGCAACGTCAACACCGCGCCGCCGTCAGTCGAAGCAGACGGCAAAGCAGGCTTGGGTAATATCAAAAACATTACCCTGGTGGACAACAGCACCAATCCGAACGTGACCAACGTCACGAACGAGACCAAGATTGCCCAGTCCAACGGTTACAGCCTCGTGACCTACAACGTCGAAGACCAAGGCATGTACGTGACCAACAACGTCATCGAAGCCGTAGGCCGTATGAACGAACAAGGTATCAAGTTCTTCCATACCAACGACGGCGAAGTGAACCCTGACGTACAGGCACGCAACGGCGAAGACTCCAGCGCGAGCGGCGCATACGCCACGGCAGTCGGCTTCCAAGCCGCCTCCAAAGGCACCAACGCCATCGCCATCGGTAAAGGCGCCAAAGCCAATGCCGAGAACACCATCGCCATCGGTACCGGCAACATCGTCAGCGGCAAAAACTCCGGCGCCATCGGTGACCCGACCGTAGTAAGCGGCAACAGCTCTTACTCCATCGGTAACAACAACAACGTATCCGCCGACAACGCCTACGCACTGGGCAGCAACATCAAAGCCACGGTTAAAGACTCCGTCTACCTCGGCGACCGCGCCCAAACCCAAGGCATCCATACGGCTGATGCAGCCAAAGGCGAAGCCTACACCTACGGTGGTCTGAACGACAAAGCCGTGGCAGGCAAAGCAGGTTCGACTGCCGCAGCGAACAAAGTTGCCGGTGTCGTTACCGTCGGCAACGGTACGGACGAGACCCGTCAGGTACAAGGTGTGGCGGCAGGTGTGGTATCTGCGGATTCTACCGATGCGATCAACGGCAGCCAGTTGTATTACACCAA
>NZ_KV800976.1:0-1980 GCF_001810355.1 Neisseria sp. HMSC074B07
TCGTCCGCGCCGAAATCAAAAAGCCCGCCGGCAACACCGAGATCTGGACATACGCCTACGACCCGTTCGGCAGAAGGCTTTCCAAAGAACGCCAAGACAAACTCGCCTGGACGAGTACCGACCCGAAACGCACCCACTTCGTCTGGGACGGCACGCGATTACTTCAGGAGTACACCTACAAAGGCAGCTACACCTATATCTACACCGACCAAGACAGCTACGAACCGCTGGCGCAAGTCTTTGACAACGCCAAAGACGGCAAACAATACCTCGCCTATTTCCACAACGACCAAATCGGCATCCCGCGCGAGATGACCGACATCCACGGCAATCTCTTATGGTACGGCGAATACACCGCCTGGGGTCGTCTGAAAAAGGACGAATGCGTCTATCGGAACGCGCATCAGCCGTTCAGATTACAGAACCAGTATTACGATAGGGAAACGGGGTTGCACTATAACTATTTCCGCTATTACGAACCTGAAACCGGTAGGTTTATCAGTCAGGACCCGATTGGGTTAGAAGGGGGAAATAATCTTTACTTATTTGCAGTAAATACATTTAGATGGGTTGATTGGTTAGGATTGAAAGCCTGCCCAGAACGATACCGCAGATATAAGCATTTTAGAAATTTGGGTTATAACCCTAAGGATGCAACTGAGTTATCTCGAAATTCAACATATTTTCATTATACAAGTGAAAAAGGATTATCTGGAATCTTAGAGAGTAATCAAATTCTTCCTTCTCTTAAAGCTAATAATCCTAAAGATGCTAGATATGGAGATGGACAGTATCTCTCAAATATTTTACCTGGGACAAGCACTAATGCTAGTTTATCTCGTTCTTTTGTTGGTATGCCATTCCAAGGGAATAGATTTGAGAGATTTGTTGCTATTGATACGAGAGGTTTAAATGTTGTAGAAGGTAGGAAAAATGTTTTTGTAATTCCAAACAATCGACCATTGGATATAAGTGGAAGAATTATTGGATACGGAAGGAATTAAAATGTTTTATATGAGAACGTTATGGTTTCATGATAACAATGATGACCCATCTATAATTTATAGTGAATTGGATGGAAATAGATATGAGGTAAGAAAAATAGAATTTTTTAAATCTGGCAACCACTTATATGCTTCCCAAGAAAAGGAAACAGAATCATGTTTTTTAGGAGAATTGCCAATACCAAAAATAGAAGAAATTAATAAAGATAAGCAATTTTGGGCAGTTGAAATTTCAAAAGGAGAATTTGATAATGCGTGGGAGAAAGTAATACATAGCAAATCGTGACCTAAATAAATCTTCAAATCAATGGTTGTATGTGTTGTATATTAAAGCGCATATAATTAATTTCAAAATGAAATTCCTTTCCAATGCTAACCTTTAAACAATTAGTTGCGAAGAAGAAAAGGGATTGGAAGGCAATGCAATTTATGAAGATATTTATGAAGATATTATAGAATCATCAAGAAAATCTAGAGAATCAGTAAATAAAAAGTTGCTGGATGGTGTCGATTGTGCCAAATTACTTGCAGAGTTAGGGGTATAATTATGGAAGCATTAAAAATTAATAAATCCCTATGGTCTCTTCCATTAGATTTTTCTTTTGATAGTAGTGAAATCAATGAATTAATAAAGGTAATGGATATTGAATTACAAGAAGTGATTATAAGTCCTAATGCTGATATGTGGTATTTTTTATTTATGAAAGAAGAATTTATTTTAGTTAGTGATGTAGATGACGGCTTAGATATTCGATTTTTCAAAAAAGAAAATGAAGATTTAGCTAAAAAATTTATTAATAAAATTACTTCTATTGTATCCTTTAAATAAAATAAAGCAATCCGTAGCCTGCATAAATTTCCAAATTCACAGGTAGGGTGCGTGCCTCAAGTACGCACGTGGTTTTTTCGGTTTATTAGACGGTCTCAGTACCCTTTTTGCGCTACGACTACGACGGCTACGGCGATTTGACCGCCG
>NZ_KV800977.1:0-11739 GCF_001810355.1 Neisseria sp. HMSC074B07
TTCGGGCAGCATCGCCATCAGCGTAGCCGTCGTTATCGAACCGATGCCTTTGATTTGTTCCGCCACTTTGGCTTTGCCGTCAAAATGCGTGTGGGTGTGGTCGTCGATTTGTTTGTCCAATTCGTCAATCAGCCGGTCAAAATGGGCAATCAGTTGTTTGACGCTTTCGGCTTGCGTTTCGTGAACCTGATGCAGACGGTTTTTCTCGGCAGTCCGCATATTCACCAGTTGGTTGCGGCGGTTAACCAACGCTTCCAACACTTCTTCCGCTTCGGTGGGCGGGTGGTAGAGCATGGGTTTGCCAATCTTCTTTCTGCGTCATCATTTGTGCGAAGAAGGCGAGCATTTTGGCATCTTTGGCGTCGGTTTTGGTCAGCGACTGCGATTGGGCAAACTGATGCGTCTGACGCGGGTTGGCGATAATCACGGCTATGCCTGAGCGGTGGATAGCTTTGGCGGCGGGGATTTCGAGACCGCCGGTGCTTTCCATCACGACGAGGGCGACGTTGTGTTTTTTAAGGTACTCGATAGTATGGGCGATACCTTTCGTGTTGTTGGTTTCGGTTTTGGTTTAGACAAAGACGAAACGGCGATGACGAAGTTTCGTTTGGCGATGTCGATGCCTGCACAGTTGTATTGGGTACTCATCATAAACCTGCCTTGCATTCGGTTGTGTTGTCTGGCAACTGTCCGGTTGTGTCGATGGGTTGCCCGGCCGCTCCCTGAGCTACGCAACGGTTGTTTGCCTTGGTCGGATGCGGGTGGCGGCGGGCGGTTTGTTGCTATGATACGGGTGTTTCGATATACAAGGTCGGATACTTGTATCCGACAAAACCTTTAACACTCCCATCATTGCAATTCATTGCAGCAATGCCCAAAATGTCGGATTCGAGAATCCGACCTACGCCAAGCTTATTAAGTGCAGCCTATATGGATGTGTGAAAACAATATCCATGCCATTTGAACGCTGCCGCCTGATGATGCGGATTATTTCCGGTGCTCCAAAGGAGTAACTATAATGTTTGATTATCTGAATAAAACTCTAGATTCGAATTTCAGAAAAATTAAAATAAAAAAAGATAAGCCTATCGTGGCTTTAATCAGTCAAAACTTCCTAAAAACAATAAATTGCAACAATTTATTTGAATCGATTAAACAATATCCTTTATTTTGGATAATTCTTATCGGAGAGAATTCTAGTCTTTTAGAAGATGAATTTGATAATCTTTTGGAGCAGGAATCTATCAAAAATAACAATATGTTAAATGTGGTAACAACTAATTTTCAATTTAGTGATTTAACAATAACGGATATAGAAGATATTGCTTATGAATTTTTATTTGTGCCCTGTCCGAATGGTAACTGCCAATATTTATCATTTTTAGACTTAAATCATACTACTGACAGGAAAATTTTTGATTTCATTGAAACACAGCTTAATAATAAAACAACGTAGTGGTCATAATATTTGCTTCATGATAAAAGTTATAAAACAGTTTGCACTTTGAAAGGAAGTAACCCCATGTCTAAAAAAATCAAAGCAGATTCTGAGCTTATCAAGGAATGCTACAAATGGGTCAAACACCAGTTTTTTACCCAATATGCTGCAAAACATTACGCCAAAGCAGAATTTTGTGTTGTTCAAACCAAGCTAACTGAAAGTAAAATCGGTGGATTGCCCTATCTACCCAAAGGTGATGTGGCACCGAAAAATGTAGACGGCGAAACCTTGCGTTTACTTGCTCAAATCAACTGCACTGACCTAAAAGGTCTAGAACACTTTCCTTCAACAGGCATACTGCAATTTTTCATCTTAGACAACTGGGAATTCGGTATAGAAAACGGTCGAGACGGCTACGCTGTACGTTACTATCCTGAAATTAGTGAACACTACACGGAAGCAGAACTTACCAAATACTACCAGCCTTATGCAGAAGATGACGAGTGTTTCCCTATATTGCAAGAGTGCAAGTTGCAATTCGAACTTACTGAACAAACTCCCGTTTTAGACCACGCTACCTGTGTCATGCTGTGCGGAAAATATTTGGCTGAACATAGCATAGAAGTCGATTACCGCACGAAAGAACATCTTCAGCGCGTCGTACAGCACGAATACGAAAATGAATTTAGTACATACAACAAAGAGGATGAGGATGAAGAAAATCATAGTCAATGTGGTGGCTACCCGTATTTCACACAAAACGACCCGCGCAATGAAGATAAAGGATTGGTCGACTATAATGTCCTGCTGTTCCAACTAGACAGTAGCTTTGATGAAGACGGCGAAGAAATCGTGATGATAGGCGATATGGGCGTGATGAACTTCTTTATCCGGCAAGATGATTTACAGCGTAGGGATTTTTCCGATGTACTGTATTCTTGGGATTGCTGCTAACTCTACACTTATTGCCTGAAATAGTATGAGGATTCATCTCGCATCTGTTTCAGGCTTATGACATTCCTTTGTACAAACACTATCTTTCAGACGACCTTAAAAAATAGATTTGCTTTCACCCCTAGCATAGAAAACTTTTTCATTCGTCAAATTTAGCATTCACTTCATGCGGATTGATACGGGCGTTTTCCTCCTGCCCTAAACCGACTAATTTACGCAACCGGGTCATATAGGCATTGACATCCAAACCGCGTCCGTATCGTTGCGCTTCCCAAATGGTTTCCGCCAGCGCATCCATCATGTCATGCTCGGCGCGTACCCAGTCGTTGTTATAACGTGCGCAAAGTTGCCGGTGAATCGCCCGTATGCCCGGTGGCTGATCGATGGCTGCCTGCTCTTGAAGGGAAAGATGCAGCGACATGTGCAAAAAAGGATTACTCTCCCCATCTTCCGGCAGCCAGTTTTTATCTAAATAATCTTCAATATTTTCAAGATAATGGGCGTATTCGGGATGAGATTCGATGATACGGAGGGCTTTATGTTGAAGTGCATCCAGTTGCAGCGGGGTCAGGCGATGTTTCCAAACGTGTGCGAAAAATCGGCGAACATCGTGGGTATTGACATCGTACATGATAAAAATGGGAAATCTGTTGAACCGTCTGAGGGGATATTTTAGAGATTGAGCGAAACTTGAATTTTGGCAAATAATGGATTTATAGCGAGGCAGAACCTGATGACCAGTTCTGCCTCGCTATATTTCCATTACTGCTAAAAAACCTTATTGATCCACAAACGCGCGCTCAATCAGGTAGTCGCCGCGTACGCCGGTTTTCGGAGAGACAGTCAGACCGAAATCGTCCAAAACTTTGCAGGTGTCTTTCAGCATGGCAGGGCTGCCGCACAGCATGGCGCGGTCGTCTTGCGGGTTGATTTTGGGCAGGCCGATGTCTTCAAACAGTTTGCCGCTTACCATCAGGTCGGTCAGGCGGCCGTGGTGTTCGTAGTCTTCGCGGGAAACGATGGGGTAGTAAATCAGTTTTTCTTTAACCAAGTCGCCGAGGTATTCGTGTTCGGGCAATTCTTTGGTGAAGCGGTCGTAGTACGCTAAATCTTTTTTGTAGCGCACGCCGTGTACGAGGATGATTTTTTCAAATTGCTCGTAAATTTCGGGGTCTTTGGTAATGCTCAAGAAAGGGGCAATGCCGGTACCGGTGCTCAGCAGGTAAAGGTGTTTACCGGGATTCAGGTCGCCGGCAACCAAGGTTCCGGTCGGTTTTTTGCTGATCAACACGTCGTCACCGACTTTAAGGTGTTGCAGGCGGCTGGTCAGAGGGCCGTCTTGGACTTTAATGCTGAAAAATTCGAGGTGTTCTTCCCAGTTGGCGGAGGCGACGCTGTATGCGCGCATCAGCGGCTTGCCGTCCACCATCAATCCGACCATGACGAATTGACCGTTTTCGAAGCGCAACGATTCGTCGCGGGTGCAGGTAAAGGTGAAATACGCATCCGTCCAGTGGTGTACGGACAATACTTTTTGGGTATTGAATGCTGCCATTTGAGTTTCCTGTCGGTAAATCCGTCTGATCGCGCGGGTCGGGCGGATGATGGTTTTAAAAGGGTTTTCAGACGACCTGTCTCGCCTGTGAATAGATAATGCCGAATTAGAGCAAACGCGCAATTTTAAACGAAAATATTTATCATCACAATGTTTGCTGTCTGGCAGAGGTCGTCTGAAAACTTTTCAGACGACCTCTCTGTCAACGCATTACTTGTCTAACGTTTCGCGGATGATTTCTTTGACGGCGGCTGCATTGTTCGGCACGACTCGGACGCGCTGCGGCAATTTTTCCAAACCTTCCAGCGCGGCGGGGCGCGGAATGGCGACATCGCCGACGGCTTCGTGTATGGTCGCATCGAATTTCGCTGCCAACGCGGTTTCCAAACACACAACCGTCTCCCCCTCTTCGCGCACTTCGCGGGCGACTTTTACGCCGTCGGCAGTGTGCGGGTCGATGAGTTCTTTATCTTGCTCGTAAACCTGTTTGATGGTGGCGAGGCGGTCGGCGTGGGTAGATTTGCCGGACGTAAAGCCATATTTGCCGCCGACTTTTTCCAAGGCAAACTGCAAGTCAAAGCCCTTGCCCGCCGCGACTTCTGCCCACAGCGTATTGATTTCCTGAGGATCGCGATCCATCAGGTCGAACACGAAACGCTCGAAGTTGGACGCTTTGGAAATGTCCATAGACGGGCTGGAGGTAACATAAGTATGCTCGCTGTTGCGCGGGCGGTATGCGCCGGTTTTGAAAAACTCGTCCAACACATCGTTTTCATTGGTCGCAACAATCAGGCGGCGGATAGGCAAGCCCATCTGTTTGGCGATATGTCCCGCGCAAACGTTACCGAAGTTGCCGCTTGGCACGCAGAAGCTGACCTGCTCGTCATTGCTTTGCGTCGCCTTGAAATAGCCCGCAAAGTAATAAACCACTTGCGCAACGATGCGTCCCCAGTTGATCGAATTGACCGTACCGATATGGTATTTTTCCTTGAACGCAGCATCGTTTTGCACCGCCTTCACAATATCCTGACAGTCGTCAAACATCCCCTTCACGGCGATATTGTGGATATTCTCGTCTTGCAGGCTGTACATTTGCGCCCGCTGGAACGCACTCATTTTACCGTCGGGCGACAGCATAAATACGTTTACGCCCTTTTTACCGCGCAAGGCATATTCCGCAGCCGAACCCGTATCGCCGCTGGTCGCGCCCAAGATATTGAGTTCCCTGCCCTTTTTGTTCAACACATATTCAAACGCGTTGCCCAAAAACTGCATCGCCATATCCTTAAACGCCAGCGTCGGGCCGTTGGACAGGGCTTGGATTTTGATACCGTCCGACAAAGTACGCACAGGCGTGATTTCCTTAGAGCCGAACACCGATTCCGTATAAGTACGGTTCAGAATATCGCGCAAATCGTCCGCCGGAATATCCGTTACAAACAGGCTCATCACCTCAAACGCCAGCTCCGGATAGCTCAAACCGCGCCACTTGTCCAAAGTCTCGCGGCTGACCTGCGGATAACGCTCCGGCAGCATCAAACCACCGTCGGGCGCAAGCCCCATCAACAAAACCTCGCTAAACGGTTTATGCGCCGTCTCGCCGCGCGTACTGATATATTTCATGATTTCTTCTCTATAAAAACAAAAATATTGCCGATCACAACAGGAAACCCGCTTACGAACCATCCGGCAAGCCGCCCTATCCCGACCTAATCCACTATAAACTTTCAGACGATCCCGATATACAAAGGTCGTCTGAAAAACATTATCTATACAAACGCTTGAAACAAGCATTGACGGTTTTCACCGTTACCGACGCAATCGCCCGATCGCGCGAAGAAGGATTCAAAACATCCATCAACTCTTGCGCGGACACCTGATTCGGCGCTTCCTCGCTCGCGCAACCGCAGATTTTGTCTTCCCACTCGCGCTGTTTGTCCGCGCTCATCGTCAGCGCGATCAAACGCCACTCATTGCGCTTGTTCAATTCCGAACGGCATTGATGATCGACCGCCATTTTCACCACGCTGCCGCCGATACCCGTACCGCCGCCCAAACCACCGAACGCCGAGTCAGAATCATAAGCGCAGCCGCCCAACAACGCCGCCACAGAAGCAACGGCAACAATCTTTTTCATATTCATAGCCATCCCTTGCCGCAAGGTCGTCTGAAACGCCCCGCAAAGTCTTTAAACAAACGCGTATTATACCGTAAGCGGTGTGAGATGGGGGATTGGGGAAAGTCGGGTATAATCCGTTTTTTTCTTGGGAAAATAGAGGATTTATCAATGGCTAAATCAAACGAAAACACAAAAAACCCTAAAGACGATCAAGAGAAAACGGCTGACAAAGGTATTCAAGAGCATTCAGAGCATACCGCTGAAAATAAACAGCCTGAATCAAAAGACAATGCACAGAAAAAAGATGAATCTACATGCTTATGTAAATTTTTCAAAAAGATTAAGGAATGGACGTGCGGAAGCGAAAATAAAAACTCAAATAAGGCAGATGAAAATGCCGCAGAAAATAACGATGCTGCAAAACAGGAAGAAATGAAACAAGCTGATACGGTTGGGCAACCAAAAGAGCAAGTAAAACTGTCTGACGTTTTGGAAACCATTAGCAAATTTTTGAGTATTTCGGCAATATTAGGAATATTAATTGGCGGTTTTATTATATTTTATTATCTCCATAATATAGGGCAAGCAAGCATTTTTCCCGATATAATAACTAATACACCTGCTTTGATAACTTCAACTATTATTTTTGGAGGCATATTATTATCTTTATATGTACAATTTTATCTATGCTTTATAGCAGGAATAAACGCTAAACCAGGAAAAGGACGGGATACATTAAAGCCGTTTTTCTATTCTCTATTTTTTTGCTTAATTCCCTTTTTAATTTATTGTTATATTTTATACTCTTACATAAAAGATTCTATAGCATTTTTAACACTTATATTTCTTATCGTAGCATGTCTTATTGTATCTTTCCTTGTTGGAATTGAGAAGCTTCACAGGAATAACATTTTGATTTTTATGATTATATGTGTAATTCCAGTATACGTGATTTCTGTTTCTCTTTTTCCAAGTAGTAAATTCGCATTAGACTCAGTCCATTTGGTTCGTTTTGCCGAAACCCCTAAAAATTCCTCGTGGTATTTACTGCATAATAATTTTCAACAAAACAACGGTTCTCAAGAAACCAACGGTATTGATAAAAATGACTTGCTTAAATTAAAACAAAAATTCAAATGTTCTATTCTTTCAGAAAAAGAAAAAGCAGAAAAAGGAATTACCTGTTCTCCAGAAACACGCAATAATGCACTATTCGGTTACATGGCTTGGAATCTAGGTGATACTAAGGTTTTTTGTCCAGCCAAAAGAACTGAAAAATTAGACAAGGAATGTATCGTCATCAGCGGAAAAGCCCTGCAAATCATGCCGGAAAGTTATATCAGTACCGATACTGATGGCATTGACGACGGTAATCCTGAGAATACCGGTCATGACGATCCTGCAACTGATATTAATACTGACGTTAGATTCAAAAATGACCTTAACGCCCAATCCAATACTGGCTTGACTAATTACAATATCCAACCTGTCCTTCCGATACAATCCAATGCAAAAAATATGTCAATCCAGATTAATTACGGCAACTGCAACCCTAATTCGCCAAAAAACAAAGATGGTCATCCTGATATGGAATACACGGACAAAAAAATCTGCCAGTAAGTTATGGCAAACCCATGCCGTCATTCCCGCGCAGGCGGGAATCCATCTTTGAGGATAGGCAAAGCCATAAAAATCAATCAACTGAAATTCACAAACGGATTCCCGCCTGCGCGGGAATGACGGTTGTGATGTATCCTGTCTTTATTGTTCCCTTTGCCATCCGTCCGTTTTCAAACGACCTGCTATAATCCACGTCGTCTGAAAACCCTTTTCACGGAAACTGCCATGTCCGACCTTTTCACCCGCCAACCCGATGCGCCGCTTGCCGAACGCCTGCGCCCGCATACGCTTGATGATGTTATCGGGCAGCAGCATTTAATCGGCGAAGGTAAGCCGCTGCGTGTGGCGGTGGAAGGCGGGAAGCCGCATTCTATGTTGCTGTGGGGGCCGCCGGGCGTGGGCAAGACGACGTTGGCGCGGATTTTGGCGCAGAGTTTCAACGCCCAGTTTTTGCCTGTTTCCGCCGTATTTTCCGGCGTGAAGGACATACGCGAGGCAATCGACAAAGCCGAAATCGCCTTACAGCAGGGACGCGCGACGATTTTGTTTGTCGATGAAGTCCACCGCTTCAACAAGGCGCAGCAGGACGCGTTTTTGCCCCATGTCGAAAGCGGTTTGCTGACCTTTATCGGCGCAACTACGGAAAATCCGTCGTTCGAAGTCAATCCCGCGCTGTTGAGCCGCGCGCAGGTGTATGTTTTGCAATCCTTGTCTTCAGACGACCTCAAGAAACTGATTGCCAAAGTATTGGCATTGCCCGAATACCGGGATTTCACGATTGAAGCCGATGCGCAGGAGCTGCTCGTCAATACCGCCGACGGCGATGCTCGCAGGTTGTTGAATTTATTGGAACAACTTTTACGCGCCGCCGACACACGTCGTCTGAAAACCTTAACCGCCGAATTTCTCGCCGACAGTCTCGGGGCGCAAATCCGCCGTTTCGACAAAGGCGGCGAGAGTTTCTATAACCAAATCTCCGCCCTGCACAAATCCGTGCGCGGTTCGCATCCGAATGCCGCGCTGTATTGGTTTTGCCGTATGCTCGACGGCGGCACCGACCCGCGCTACCTCGCCCGCCGCATCGTGCGCATGGCGTGGGAGGACATCGGGCTTGCTGACCCGCGCGCCTTCCAAATCGCCAACGATGCCGCCGCCACCTTCGAACGTTTAGGCTCGCCCGAAGGCGAACTCGCGCTGGCGCAAGCCGTGCTGTACCTTGCTGCCGCCGCGAAATCCAACGCGGGCTACAAGGCATACAACCAAATGCGCCGCTTCGTCAAAGAAAACGCCAGCGACGAAGTACCCGTCCACCTACGCAACGCCCCGACCAAATTGATGAAGGAATTGGGCTACGGACGCGAATACCGCTACGCCCACGACGAACCGAACGCCTACGCCGCCGGCGAAAGCTATATGCCCGACGGCTTGGACGAACCGGATTTCTACCAACCCGTCCCGCGCGGGCTGGAAATCAAAATCGGCGAAAAGCTGGAATGGTTGAAATCGCTGGATGAGGAAGCGTTGGATAAGCAGAAGTAAATGGTGTCTTCAGACGACCTGTTCCACAACGACGGTCAAATGCTTGTATCGTCAAGCTAATTTGGCTACAATCCGATTTTCCTTTTTCTTGCTGAATAATCGAACACAGAAAAAATCGCGGCTGCTGAACCCGATTTCCGAAACGAAGTTAGAAAGCAGATAATGGACAATTTAGACCACAGTCGCAGCCGTGCATGGCGGCGGCATCAAGCAAAACGACCCAGCCATCGCGTACACGGCAAAAACCCTTCTGAGGGTAAGCTCGAGAAAAAGTGGGATTTGATGTATTTCCGCAGGAATAAAGTCAAACGCGCGCAAAAACTGGGCTTTGTTTACCCCTTCAGGCAGCATGAATTTGAAGCCGAATGGTTTGATTAACTTAAAAACACATTTCGACTCTATCGAGATGATTTTCACAAGGCGGATATTTGTCCGCCTTTTTTAATTTCTATGAACGCACTTTTTATTTGCAGCCGCAACCAATGGCGCAGCCCCACCGCTGAAGCGGTATTCCGACGCTATCCGAATGTACAGACCCATTCCGCAGGCACAAGCCCTAACGCACGGCACACCGTTTCCATCAACGACATCACATGGGCGGATAAGGTTTTTGTGATGGAACAAAAGCATAAAAACCGCCTGTCCGCGCAGTTTCCCCGCGCTTTGCAGCATAAGGAAATCATTGTTTTGGATATTCCTGACGATTACCGCTATATGGACGAAGAATTGATTGAGATATTGAAAGAAAGCGTCGAGCCGTATTTGTCTGACAGCTAGTCTATAAGAGCTTGAATAAGCAAAGGTAAAGGGTATGGATAAGGTTTCAGACGACCCCAAACGTCGTCTGAAAATCTAATCATCCCAAAGAAAAACCGGATTCCCATCAAAGGAATCCGGTTTGTTTTATTCCAAACTTAGAAATTCATTCTCACGCCTACGCGGACGGAGCGTACCGGCAGCGGGGCGATGTATTTCAGCATGGCGTTTTGCGGACGTGCGGTGCGGTTGGCAAGGTTGAGTGCATCGACAAACCATTCGATGACAAACTCTGGTTCATCGAATTGCAGCAGCCATGTTTTTCAGACGACCCCTCCCTGCCGTATAATGCCGTTTTCTGTTTCCGCTTCCCAAACGACCATCATGACCGAATCTATCCGCCTCCCCGCCGCCTCGCTCAAACCCGCCACCGTCGCCCTACCCGGCTCCAAAAGCATCAGCAACCGCACCCTGCTGCTCGCCGCCTTGTCCGACAATACTTGCGAAATCCATTCCCTGCTCAAATCCGACGATACCGACCGTATGTTGGAAGCACTCGATAAACTCGGCGTTGAAATCGAATATCTTGCCGAAGGTCGTCTGAAAGTGCGCGGCACAGGCGGACAATTTCCAAACCGCACTGCCGATTTGTTTTTAGGCAACGCGGGAACGGCGTTCCGTCCGCTGACCGCCGCGCTTGCCGTTTTGGGCGGCGATTATCATCTGCATGGCGTTGCGCGTATGCACGAACGTCCTATCGGCGATTTGGTCGATGCGCTGCGGATTGCCGGCGCCGATGTCGAATATCTCGGCAACGAACACTATCCGCCACTTCATATCGGCGAACGCCAAGACCGCGGCGAGCGTGTGATTCCGATTAAAGGCAATGTGTCCAGCCAGTTTCTGACCGCCCTCTTGATGGCGTTGCCGCTGACCGGGCAGGCATTTGAAATCCGTATGGTCGGCGAGTTGATTTCCAAGCCCTATATCGACATCACTTTGAAACTGATGGCGCAATTCGGCGTACAGGTTGCCAATGAAGACTACCGCGTCTTCAAAATCCCCGCCGATGCCTGCTACCACGCGCCCGACCATTTATATGTCGAAGGCGATGCCTCCAGCGCGTCCTATTTCCTCGCTGCCGGCTTGATTGCCGCCACGCCCATCCGCGTTACCGGTATCGGCGCAAACAGCATACAGGGCGATGTCGCCTTTGCCCGCGAGCTGGAAAAAATCGGTGCGGACGTGGTTTGGGGCGAAAACTTCGTCGAAGTCTCGCGTCCGAAAGAACGTGCCGTCCAAGCCTTTGATTTGGATGCAAACCATATCCCCGATGCCGCCATGACCCTCGCCATCGTCGCACTTGCCACCGGACAAACCTGCACGCTTCGCAACATCGGTTCATGGCGCGTCAAAGAAACCGACCGCATCGCCGCAATGGCAAACGAGTTGCGCAAACTCGGCGCGGAAGTCGTCGAAGAAGCCGAAGCGATTCACATTACCACGCCTGAAACACTGACGCCCGACGCAGTCATCGACACTTACGACGACCACCGCATGGCGATGTGTTTCTCACTGGTTTCCCTGTTGGGCGTACCCGTCGTTATCAACGACCCGAAATGCACCCATAAAACCTTCCCGACTTATTTTGAAGTGTTCTCATCGCTGACCGACGCGGTTTAAAGCGGGAGGACGTTTACCCAAACAAAAAGGTCGTCTGAAAGTTTGAACTGCACCCCAAAAGTTGGACATCCC
>NZ_KV800978.1:0-834 GCF_001810355.1 Neisseria sp. HMSC074B07
GTTTTTAAGGAAGTTTTCAGACGGCCTGTGCAAAATAAAAACGCAAACGGTCGTCTGAAAAAAGATTGTCTTGCCGCAACATTTAATTCAATCAGCAACCCCATCCCCTCTCCCGTGGGAGAGGGCTAGGGAGAGGGCAGCAAGCCGCAAGGCTTGCACAAACAGCAACCCGACAACAAAAATGAACCCGCCCGAAAAACTATTGACCGCCGACAACCCCGCCCTTCACCAACGCGCCAAAGCCATGCGTCAAGAAATGAGCGAGGCGGAAGCAAAATTGTGGCAGCACCTGCGGGCAGGCCGTCTGAACGGCTATAAATTCCGCCGCCAGCAGCCGATGGGAAATTATATTGTTGATTTCATGTGCGTAAGGCCCAAGTTGATTGTCGAAGCAGACGGCGGGCAGCACACAGAACAAGCCGCATACGACCACGCGCGGACAGCATATCTCAACAGCTTGGGCTTTACCGTGCTGCGTTTTTGGAATCACGAGATTTTGCAGCAGACAAACGATGTACTGGCGGAAATCCTGCGCGTGTTGCAGGAATTGGAAAAACAGCCTGCACGGTAGCAGATGGCTGGTTTTGATTAAATTATTGAAAATTATAGGGTGCAAACCGACTGAATTAAGCATTCATAAAGGTCGTCTAAAAAGCATAAAAGTCGTCTGCACAACCTATTTTCCTCGCAGAACCCTTAATCCCAGCAGCTACCCCATCCTCTCTCCCGTGGGAGAGAGCTAGAGAGAGGGCAACAAGCCGCAAGGCTTGTATTTTGGGAGATTTAGGTGTTGGGAAAGATTGCCGCCATTCGGGGAATGCCCTCTCCCCAGCC
>NZ_KV800978.1:934-9198 GCF_001810355.1 Neisseria sp. HMSC074B07
CCCTCCCCCACAGGGGAGGGAGCAGGTTGCAGCAAGTTTTGCGGTTGCGGCGGTTTGAAAAGCAACTTGGATTTACCGTTGATTTCAGGTCGTCTGAAAAATAAAAAAGCAGCCCGCACAACCTATTTTCCTTGCAGAACCCTTAATCCTAACAGCCGCCCCGTCCTCTCTCCCGTGGGAGAGAGCTAGAGAGAGGGCAACAAGCCGCAAGGCTTGTATTTTAGGGGACCAAGGGATTTGGGAAGGGTTACCGAAATTCGGGGAATGCCCTCTCCCCAGCCCTCCCCCACAGGGGAGGGAGCAGGTTGCAGCAGATTCAGGCGTTACAGGTCGTCTGAAAAAGAATGCCCGAAATATCAACAGCAGGAATTTTTCAGGTAGCCTTTATCGCAAGGCTGATGGAACAAACACCGTAAGTATTTTTTCAGACGACCTTTGAACCCATCGGTAGGGTGTGTACCGTAAGGCACGCACGCGGTGGGTTGGGGGTGCAGGGAAAATGGAGAACGCGTGCGTACCATACACGCCCCACATGCGGGCGACAGCTTGCTTGGATTTACCGTTGATTGTAGGTCGTCTGAAAAGAAAAAAAGCAACCTGCACAATTTGTTTTCCTTGCAGAACCCTTAACCCCAACAGCCACCCCATCCTCTCTCCCGTGGGAGAGAGTTAGAGAGAGGGCAACAAGCCGCAAGGCTTGTATTGGGGCGGTTAGGGTGTTGAGAAAGGTTGCCGCCATTCGGGGAATGCCCTCTCCCCAGCCCTCCCCCACGGGGGAGGGGGTGGATTGCAGCGGATTCAGGCGTTGCAGGTCGTCTGAAAAAGAATGCCCGAAACATCAACAGCAGGAATTTTTCAGGTAGCCTTTATCGCAAGGCAGATGGAACAAACGCCGCGAGCATTTTTTCAGACGACCTTTGAACCCATCGGTAAGGTGTGTGCCGCAAGGCACGCACGCGGTGGGTTGGGGTTGCAGGGAAAATGGAGAACGCGTGCGTGCGTACCGCACACACACACTCTACATGTGGGCTACGGCTTACTCAAACTAACCTACGCTTGATCAATCCACATTAACCATTTAGAAATTTATGTCTATCACTACAAATGAAATTAATCAAATTACTGAATCCAGAAAAACAATTGCAGCATTCCTAATTGGATTGTCTGTGGGTGGTGGTATTTGCTTTGTTAGTATGAATAGATACTTAACAGAATACCCTAAAGCATTAGAAGAAAAAATCAAAACTCTAGAAACCGAAATAGTTAATTATAAAAATAGTGCTTATACAGTTAATGAAATTACCAAGCATTTTGTAGATAAAAAGTCATATAATGAATGTATCCAAGCAAACAAAAGATTTGCAGACGCAAATAAGAATCTTCATGAACAAATAGATAAGGATAATATTATTGCTAAAGCATACAATGACTGTAAAAACGATCGCATAATTTGGCAGAACAAACTAAAGCAAATAAACGAAGAATTAGATCAGGGTTATGGTCGTTACTCATCTTACAAATCCCTATCTGATTATGACATTCAACAACGTGAAAATCAGCGAAACCAATACATTTCATTATTAACAAACACTAATTGCTATACGTTATCTGATTCTGAAAAAGGTAAATAACCATGCCCAAACGTACCGACCTAAAATCTATCCTTATCATCGGCGCCGGCCCTATCGTTATCGGTCAGGCCTGCGAATTTGACTATTCGGGCGCACAGGCCTGCAAGGCTTTGCGTGAAGAAGGCTACAAAGTCATTCTGGTGAATTCCAACCCCGCCACCATCATGACCGACCCTGAAATGGCGGATGTTACCTACATCGAACCGATTATGTGGCAGACGGTGGAGAAGATTATCGCCAAGGAGCGGCCTGATGCGATTCTGCCCACGATGGGCGGCCAGACTGCGCTGAACTGTGCGCTGGATTTGGCGCGCAACGGCGTGTTGGCGAAATACAATGTCGAACTGATCGGCGCGACGGAAGACGCGATCGACAAAGCGGAAGACCGCGGTCGATTTAAGGAAGCGATGGAAAAAATCGGCCTCTCCTGCCCGAAATCTTTTGTCTGCCACACGATGAACGAAGCTTTGGCAGCGCAGGAACAGGTCGGCTTCCCGACGCTGATTCGCCCGTCTTTCACGATGGGCGGTTCGGGCGGCGGCATTGCCTACAATAAAGACGAGTTTTTGGCGATTTGCGAACGCGGTTTCGATGCGTCGCCCACGCATGAGCTGTTGATTGAGCAGTCCGTGCTCGGCTGGAAAGAGTACGAGATGGAAGTGGTGCGCGATAAGGCGGACAACTGCATCATCATCTGCTCGATTGAAAACTTCGACCCGATGGGCGTGCATACGGGCGACTCGATTACGGTTGCGCCAGCGCAAACGCTGACGGACAAAGAATACCAAATCATGCGCAACGCTTCGTTGGCGGTATTGCGCGAAATCGGCGTGGACACGGGCGGATCGAACGTACAGTTTGCGGTGAACCCTGAAAACGGCGAGATGATTGTGATTGAGATGAACCCGCGCGTGAGCCGTTCGTCCGCGCTGGCTTCCAAGGCGACGGGCTTCCCGATTGCGAAGGTGGCGGCGAAGCTGGCGGTCGGCTTTACACTGGACGAGTTGCGCAACGACATCACCGGCGGCCGTACGCCCGCGTCGTTCGAGCCTTCCATCGACTATGTCGTCACCAAAATCCCGCGTTTCGCTTTTGAAAAATTCCCCGCTGCAGACGACCGCCTGACCACGCAGATGAAATCGGTGGGCGAAGTGATGGCGATGGGCCACACGATTCAGGAAAGCTTCCAAAAAGCCCTGCGCGGCTTGGAAACAGGCTTGTGCGGCTTCAATCCGAAAAGCTCCGACAAAGCGGAAATCCGCCGCGAACTGGCCAACCCCGGCCCTGAGCGTATGCTGTTTGTGGCAGACGCGTTCCGCGTGGGCTTCACGCTGGAAGAAATCCACGAAATCTGCGCCATCGACCCTTGGTTCTTGGCTCAAATCGAAGACTTGGTGAAAGAAGAGCAGCAGGTAAGTGCAGGCTGCCTGCAAGATTTGGATTTCGCCGCCTTACGTCGTCTGAAACGCAAAGGCTTCTCCGACAAATGCATCGCACAGCTTTTAGGGCTACCTGAAAAAGAAGTGCGCGAACACCGCTATGCGCTGAAGCTGCATCCCGTCTATAAACGCGTCGATACCTGCGCAGCCGAGTTTGCCACCGAAACCGCCTACCTCTATTCCACTTACGAAGAAGAATGCGAAGCGCGTCCTTCCGAGCGTAAAAAAGTGATGATTCTCGGCGGCGGCCCAAACCGTATCGGTCAAGGCATCGAGTTTGACTATTGCTGCGTTCACGCCGCACTCGCCCTGCGCGAATCGGGCTTTGAAACGATTATGGTGAACTGCAACCCCGAAACCGTGTCCACCGACTTCGACACCAGCGACCGCCTCTATTTCGAGCCGCTGACACTGGAAGACGTGTTGGAAATCGTCCGCACCGAAAACCCGTGGGGCGTGATTGTGCATTACGGCGGTCAAACCCCGCTGAAACTCGCCAACGCGCTGGTTGAAAACGGCGTGAACATTATCGGCACATCCGCCGACAGCATCGACGCTGCCGAAGACCGTGAACGCTTCCAAAAAGTGTTGAACGACTTAGGCCTGCGCCAACCGCCCAACCGCATCGCCCACAACGAAGAAGAAGCGCTCGTCAAAGCCGAAGAAATCGGCTATCCGCTGGTCGTGCGCCCGTCTTACGTCCTCGGCGGCCGCGCCATGCAGGTTGTCCACTCCGCCGAAGAGCTGCAAAAATACATGCGCGAAGCCGTGCAGGTATCCGAAGACAGCCCCGTGTTGCTCGACTTCTTCCTGAACAACGCCATTGAAGTCGATGTGGACTGCGTTTCAGACGGCAAAGACGTCGTTATCGGCGGCATCATGCAGCACGTCGAACAGGCAGGCATCCACTCCGGCGACTCCGGCTGCTCGCTGCCGCCCTACTCGCTCAGCGAAGAAATCCAAGACGAAATCCGCCGCCAAACCAAAGCCATGGCGTACGCGCTGGGTGTGGTCGGCCTGATGAACGTACAGTTTGCCGTGCAAGACGGCGTGGTGTTCGTGTTGGAAGTGAACCCGCGCGCCAGCCGTACCGTTCCCTTCGTCTCCAAAGCCACCGGCGTGCCGCTCGCCAAAGTCGGCGCACGCTGCATGGCAGGCATTTCCCTGCAAGAGCAAGGCGTGGAAAAAGAAGTCGTCCCCGATTTCTATGCCGTTAAAGAAGCCGTGTTCCCCTTCATCAAATTCCCCAGTGTGGACACCATTCTCGGCCCCGAAATGCGCTCCACCGGCGAAGTGATGGGCGTAGGCGCAAGCTTCGGCGAAGCCTACTACAAAGCCCAACTCGGCGCTGGCGAACGCCTGAACCCGACCGGCAAAATCTTCCTCGCCGTACGCGACGAAGACAAACCGCTCATCGTCAAAACCGCGCAAAACTTCCAAGCCTTAGGCTACGGCGTCTGCGCCACACGCGGCACCGCCGAATACCTGAAAGAGCACGGCATCATCGTGCAAGCGGTAAACAAAGTGCAGGAAGGCCGCCCGCACATCGTGGACGCAATTAAAAACGGCGAAATCGCGCTGGTGGTCAACACCGTCAGCAGCTCGGCACAATCCATCGCCGACAGCCACAGTATCCGCCGCACCTCCCTCACCCAACGCGTGCCGCAATACACCACCATCGCCGGCGGCGAAGCCATGAGCGAAGGCGCAAAAAGCCGCGACCACCTAGGCGTGTACAGCGTGCAGGAGTTGCATGGACGGTTGAAAAACAGAGGCTGAATCTGAATCGGGTTTAGCTTGAACAAAATCGTCTGAAAACCAATTTTCCGGTTTTCAGACGACCTTTTTCTTTGCTGACTTTATTCGAGGCGCATTTGCGTAAACAGAACCACTCGCGGATGGTTTGCGAATTCATCAACCGTCCGATCCGTTACCTCCGGCAAAACCGCTTGCGGCTACCTCAGCGCATACGGCATACGGAACTTATAGTGGATTAAAATAAAAATGAGACAAGGCGACAACGCCCGCCGTGTACGGGTAGTACATAAGGGCGTTGGCAACGCCGTATCGTTGCAATTTTAATCCACTATAAGACAATTGAAAAACAAAACTGAATCAAGTTTAGCTTCAACAAAAAGGTCGTCTGAAAACCAATTTTCCGGTTTTCAGACGACCTTTTCTTTGTTATCTGCCTACCTTATTCGGGACGCATCTGCGGGAACAAAATCACGTCGCGGATGGTTTGCGAATCGGTCAGCAGCATCACCAGGCGGTCGATGCCGATGCCGCAACCGCCTGTCGGCGGCAGGCCGAATTCCATGGCACGGATGTAGTCGGCATCGTAGTGCATGGCTTCGTCGTCGCCCGCGTCTTTTTGCGCCACTTGCGCTTTGAAGCGTTCGGCTTGGTCTTCGGGGTCGTTCAACTCGGAATAGCCGTTTGCCAGCTCGCGGCCGACAACGAACAATTCGAAACGCTCGGTCAGACCTTGTTTCGTATCCGAAGCGCGCGCCAACGGGGAAACTTCGACCGGGTAATCGACAATGAAGGTCGGGTTCCACAATTTGCTCTCGGCGCAACCTTCAAACAGGGCGAGTTGCAGGCTGCCGATGCCGGGGGACGGCGGCAGGCTTTCGCCGTGTTTGACGATTTCTTTTTTCAACCACTCCGCATCGTTCAACTGCTCGTCGGTGTAGTGCGGATTGTATTTTTTGATGGCTTCGAGAATGGTCAGGCGCTCAAACGGGCTTTCCAAATCGACTTCTTTGCCGTTGTAGCTGATTTTCGCCGTGCCGTTTACCGTGCGCGATGCGTTGCGGATGATGTCTTCCGCCATCTGCATCATGCGTTCGTAGTCAGAGAAGGCTTCGTAGAATTCGATCATGGTGAATTCGGGGTTGTGGCGCACGGACATACCTTCGTTGCGGAAGCTGCGGTTGATTTCAAACACGCGCTCCAAACCGCCGACCACCAAGCGTTTCAGATACAGCTCGGGGGCGATGCGCAGGTAAAGCGGGATGTCCAAAGCATTGTGGTGGGTCACGAACGGTTTCGCCGTCGCGCCACCGGGAATCGGGTGCATCATCGGGGTTTCGACTTCGAGATAATGCTCGTTCACCATAAAATTGCGCACAGATTGGATGATTTGGCTGCGTTTGATAAACGTATTACGCGATTCTTCGTTGGCAATCAAATCGACGTAGCGTTGACGGTATTTGGTTTCCTGATCGCTCAAGCCTTTGTGTTTGTCGGGCAGCGGGCGCAGGGATTTGGACAGCAGGCGGATGTCGGACACGCGCACGGTCAATTCGCCGTGGTTGGTTTTGAACAAAGTACCTTCCGCGCCGACGATGTCGCCCAAGTCCCAATGGTTGAAATCGTCCAAAACTTCCTGACTCACACCTTTGTTGTTCAGATAAAGCTGGATTTGACCGGTAACGTCTTGAATAGTGGCAAAGCTCGCCTTGCCCATTTGACGTTTCAGCATCATACGGCCGGCAATTTTGACGGGGACGGCCTGCGGGTCGAGTTCTTCTTTGCTGATTTCGCCGTATTGGGCGTGCAAATCGGCGGCAAAGCTGTCGCGCTTGAAGTCGTTGGGATAGGCGTTGCGCTGTTGGCGGATGTTGTGCAGTTTTTCGCGGCGCAGGGCGATGATTTGGTTTTCGTCCAACTGCGGCTCGGTTTGCGGATTGTTTTGTTCGCTCATGGTGTTTTCCGGAAAAATAAATCAGGCGCAATCTGTTTCAGACGACCTGATTGAATCACAAAATTTGCGCATATTTTACGCGATGTCGGTGTTTTTTTCTATCCGGCTCAAAAGGTCGTCTGAAAAACATCGGACAGGGGTTTCCAGTCAATCCGTTTGGCGGGGAAAAGATACCTGAAATCAAGTTTGGAAAAACATTTGGCTTTTTTGCTGTTATACTCATTCCATTTATTTCAAATCAATATCTGAAGATTATGTACTGGTCTATTCCTGATATCCCTGATACCATCGTCGCCCGCAAAAACAGCAAGTGGAATACCCCTTGGGTATGGCTGACGGTATTGGCTTTGCTTTTCATTGCGGCGTTGATTGTTGTGTTGTGGCTGAAAATCAGCCCGTTTTATCTGTTGATACCGGTTGGCGTTTGGGGCGCGGCTTTGCTGTACCGCTTTATCTTGTCGATGAACCGCAGCGCGGCGGCAGATGCTTGGGAAACCGAAAAATCGAATATCCGCAAAAAATGGACGGATTGGGCGCAAAGAAGCATCGTTTTGGTCGACTCGCATATCATCCTGCCCGAACCCTTGTCGCTGCCGGAAGTCATTACCCAAGCGTCAGGCGGACGAAATGCCGACCTGTTTCTGTTTCCGCGTGACGAAGACGAAGACCTGTGGCGCAGCGGCTATCCTTACGTTGCCGAACATTTTTACCAAAAATTGAGCGAATTGGCGGAGTATCGGCAGCCTGTGACCCTGCACATCGATGCGCCGGATGAAGAAGCGTATTTGAACTGGCAGCAAAGATTTGAAGAAATCGCCGAAATGGCGGGTGTCCGCGCGACCATCAAGCCTCTGTCTGATGGCGAAAGTTTGATGGGCGATTGGGTGGAAAACCGTCAGTTTGAAGGCATCCATGTGATTCTTTCGGCATGGCTGAACGAAGACGCTTCAGATGCCGAGTTTACAGAAAACGCGACTTGGCTGGTGTTTGCCTCGCCTTATGCCGCCAAACAGAACAAATTGCCCGTCAAAGCGGTTTTGCAGCGTCCGATTGCCATCTCCTTGTCCGACGAAACAGCGCAAAACAAATCTTTCGGACACTACGCCGATTACGCTTTGAAAAACCGCACCGTCCATGCCGCCTGGTTTACCGCACCGCCTAAAGATACGCAACAATACGTCGGCAAACTTCGCCAAGCAGGCGTCAGCTGGAACGATAATTTCGACCTGCCCCTGATACACACGCCCGAACCGTATACAGGTCAACTTCCGCGAGAAAGCCACTGGCTGACTCTGGGCTTGATGGCTGAAAACAGCGATCAGCAGAACCAATTGTTCGGCTGGCAGAAAGACGGCAATCTGTATATGGGCTGCCTGATTCATCAAAATTCAGCAGCATAAGCCGACTATCTTGTCATGGTACAAAAGGTCGTCTGAAAACTTGAAGTTTGGGTTTTCAGACGACGGCGGATTCGCATTTGAAGTG
>NZ_KV800978.1:9298-10313 GCF_001810355.1 Neisseria sp. HMSC074B07
CCAAGGACAGCAATACAGCGCCGATAAAGCCCAACGGCAAGGCCGGCTGACCAAACAGCACCGGCGAAAACCCTATAAGCTCGATTCGCAGCTGGTTCAACACATCGACACCCTTATCCGCCGCAAACTCAGTCCCGAACAAGTGTGTGCCTACCTGCATAAACACCACGGGATCAAGCTCCATCACAGCACCGTTTACCGCTACCTTCGCCAAGACAAAAGCAACGGCGGCACTTTGTGGCAACATCTCAGAATATGCAGCAAACCCTACCGCAAACGCTACGGCAGCACATGGACCAGAGGCAAAGTGCCCGACCGCGTCGGCATAGAAAACCGACCTGCTATCGTCGACCAGAAAACCCGCATCGGCGATTGGGAGGCCGACACCATCGTCGGCAAAAATCAGAAAAGCGCGTTATTGACCTTGGTCGAACGCGTTACCCGCTACACCATCATCTGCAAATTAAAGAACTTAAAAGCCGAAGACACTGCCCGGGCGGCCATTAGGGTATTAAAGGCATATAAAGCCAGAGTCCACACCATCACCATGGATAACGGCAAAGAGTTCTACCAACACACCAAAATAGCCAAAGCATTGAAGGCGAAAACCTATTTTTGCCGCCCTTACCATTCTTGGGGAAAAGGGCTGAATGAGAACACCAATGGACTCATCCGGCAATATTTCCCCAAACAAACCGATTTCCGAAACATCAGCAATCGGGAGATACGCAGGGTTCAAGATGAGTTGAACCACCGGCCAAGAAAAACACTTGGCTACGAAACGCCAAGTGTTTTATTCTTAAATCTGTTCCAACCACTGGTACCCTAGTGTTGCACTTGAAATCCGAATCCAAGGACCTTTTATTTAATCCACGCTACGGGTTGCTTCAACGGCAATCTGTTCCTTCCCCTGTCCGGCGGGGGAAGGTTAGGATGGGGGTGGTTCTATGGCTTTAGGTAAAATCAAATTCGTTTAACCCATAGAGCCACCCTCTCCCCAGCCCTCTCCCGCCAG
>NZ_KV800978.1:10413-49754 GCF_001810355.1 Neisseria sp. HMSC074B07
CCCCAGCCCTCTCCCGCCAGACGGGAGAGGGGGCGGTTTTCGGATAAAAACGAGGTCGTCTGAAACTTTAAGATTCGGGTTTTAAAGAAACAAACCCGTTCATACCCGTTTTCAGACGACCCGTGTATTCAATCAATACAGATTTTGGATAACTCAAGTAGCGTGGGCTTTGCCACGAAATCCATCATTTAAGTAATCAAAATCAGACAATAGCCGAATGTGCTTTCATTTTGGCATTCATATCGCGGGCAAAGCCCACGCTACGGTTTGCTGCAACGGCAATCTGTTCCTTCCCCCGTCCGGCGGGGGAAGGTTAGGATGGAGGTGGCTTTGTGGATTTAGGTAAAATTAAATTCGTGTAGCCTGTAGCCCCCCTCCCCAGCCAGACGAGAGAGGTTGAAGACCGCAGATAAAAACAAGGTCGTCTGAAAACCTGAATCCCAAGTTTTCAGACGACCTCTTTATTTTCAAACCTGACTTACTTGACGCGTCCTGCTTTCAACACGCGTTGGGCGAAGAACACCATGCCTGTGATGAAAAATGCCAGTCCCAGCCATGATGCGGTGATTTCCCAGTTTTCTAGACCCAGCGCGAGCGGGGCGTCGGAGCCACCGTTGGTCACGGAGAAGGCGATGATGAATGCCATCACTACGCCGACCAGGCTTTCGCCGACAATCAAACCGGCGGAGAACAAGGTTCCGATACGCTCGGCGTTTTTCAGACGACCTTCACGGTTTTCCGCTTTCTTGCCGATGATGTGTTTCAACACCGCCGCCAACACTGCGCCGATCACGATGGGCATATTGACGGACGGGGGCAGGTAGATGCCCATGCCGACCGCGAGGACAGGCAGTGCGCGTTTGCCGCCCGACGATTTTTTCAACACCAAATCGACGACGATCAACACCGCGCCGATCGCGATGCCGGTGAAGATGTACGCCCATTCAAGGTTGTGGGCGAAGATACCCGAGGCGATGGTCGTCATCAAAGTCGCTTGGGGAGCCGCCAAAGCCTGCGCCGCGTCCATGCCTTCGCGTGGCATGGCGCCGGTAAAGCCGTAGGCTTCGTAGAGCAGTTCCAACACGGGCGAGATGACGAATGCGCCGACGATACAACCGATAATCAACGCAATCTGTTGTCTCCAAGGCGTTGCTTTGAGCAGGTAGCCGGTTTTCAAGTCTTGCAGGTTGTCGTTGGAAATCGAAGCCACGCAAATTACTGCCGAGCCGCAGAACAAGGTCAGCGCCAGCAAGAATTTACGGTTGGCTTCATCCGCCATCAAGCTGCCAGATTCACCCACGATCAACAACACCAGCGAAATGATGACGATAGAAACCATGCCCACACCCGAAATCGGGCTGGAAGACGAGCCGACCAAACCCGCCATATAACCGCAGGCGGCGGCGACCAAGAAGCCGATGATGGAAGCCAAAAGCGTACAAACGACCACCAAAAGCCAAGCCATGCCGCCTGTAATGTGCGAATCGCCGATAAAGTGATAAAACGATACGCCCAACACCAACATCATGGACAACACCCAGAAAATCATGGTCTTAGGCGACAAATCCTGTTCTGTACGTTCCGCCGCAGGCGCGCCGCCGCCGAAACTCTTGAACGACATTCTCAGACCTTCCACCACCGGCTTGAGCAGCATCAAAAGCGTCCAAACCGCCGCAATACCAATAGTACCCGCGCCGATAAAGCGTACTTTTTCCTTCCACAGCTTCATCGCAAACGCCGCCATTTCCATATCGGCAGGCTGCGGAATGTGCGATGAAAAATACGGCACGGCAATGCCCCAAGCAATCGAAATACCCAGCAGGATGGCGATACCGCCCGTCAGACCGACCAAATAGCCCGCGCCCAACAATGCCATCGAAAAACCCATCGGCAGTTGGAAAATCGCCGTGCCGCTTTTGAACCAATAACTCGCACTGTCGGCAATCACGCGCAAACCGTTGGAACAAAAGCTCATAAAGCCCGCCAACGCGCCGCCTGCCGCCAGCTCTTTAATGCCGCTGCCGCCCTGACGGTCTTCCTCTTCCTCGTGGCTGCCGACTTTCAAAATCTCCGCCGCCGCCACGCCTTCGGGATAAGGCAACTCGCTTTTCACCACCATCGCGTAACGCAGCGGAATGGTGAAAATCACCCCCAAAATCCCGCCCGCCATACACAACAGCGCAGTCTGCCAAAACGGAAAACCGCTCCAATAGCCTGCCATCAACAAACCGGGCAGAACAAAAATAATGCTCGAAAGCGTACCCGCCGCCGAAGCCTGCGTCTGCACCATATTGTTTTCCAAAATATTGCTGCCTTTGAAAAACTTCAAAACCGCCATCGAAATCACCGCAGCCGGAATCGACGAAGCAAAGGTCAGACCGACTTTCAAACCGAGATAAACGTTTGACGCGGTAAAGATCACGGTAATCAGCGCACCGAGTATCATGCCCCGAAGCGTCAGCTCGCGGTAATCCGCGTAAGGATCGTGAGTGGATTGTGTCATCGTGGATAGCCTTTCGGTTAAGAAAAAACGTACGGCAGGCTCGAACCGGCTGCCGAATCTGCCTTTATGGTGTTGCGGCGGCAAGGAAATGTCAAGTTAGACAAAGAATGTGCAAAGAAAGCGGAAAAGTATAGTGGATTAAAATTGCAATGATACGGCGTTGCCAACGCCCTTATGTACTACCCGTACACGGCGGGCGTTGTCGCCTTGTCTCATTTTTATTTTAATCCACTATAAAAGGTCGTCTGAAACCGGTGGCCGCATTTTCAGACGACCTTAGCGGCTCAAATCGCCTCACCCAACCCTGAAAAACCTCCAAATCCCACCATTTATAGTGGATTAATTTTAAATCAGGACAAGGCGATGAAGCCGCAGACAGTACAGACATAGTGGATTAAAATCACAATGATACGGCGTTGGCTCGCCTTGACGTACTACCTGTACGCCTTGCGGCTCGCTGTCTTGTCTCATTTTTATTTTAACCCACTATAGTACGGAACCGATTCACTTGGTGCTTCAGCACCTTAGAGGAATCGTTCTCTTTGAACTAAGGCGAGGTAACGCCGTCGGTTTAAAGTTAAGCCACTATATTCCTTCAATGACCGACCGTCCTTATATAAAAAAATCTGTTCATCCCATTGACGGATCGTCCAGATTCAGAGCCTGCTCCGGATTTCAGATGACCTGTTGTCGCTTTTACGCCACTTCAAACAACTTTAAAGATAACGTCATTTCATGACAAAACCTTGCAATCGGCTTGCAATCGCGTCCCAGTCGTAATTTCAACCCGATAGATACAGGAAATTTCACTTCAGACGGCCCAAACGGATTGAATAGCCAAGATTTACACGGTAAACTTATACAATTAAAAAATTTTATGATTTACTCACTATTATGAAACCCGCCTTCGACATAAAGTCAGCCCGGCTTGACGTGCTGGCTATTCACCTGCATACCGCAGACTTGACCGAACTGGAAGAATTTTTGCGCCAACGCGCCGGTCAATACCAAGAATTGGATGTCGTCCCCTTCGTTTTGGATGTGCAGGATTTTGACCATCCCGAGTCATTGGACATCGGTTCCATGATTTCCCTTTTCGCCCGTTACGGCATGCAGATTCTGGGGCTGCGCCACGAAAGCGAATATTGGGCATCCTTCGCAGCACGTTACCATTTGGTTTTCAGCCGTAGCGACAAATCCGAGCCGCAACAGCCCAAAATCAACCAAGAGCCCGCACCCGTTCAGGCAACGGTCATCAGCAACCCGACCGTCCTCATCAGCACCCCCGTCCGCACCGGACAACAGGTTTACGCGGAAAACGGCGACCTTATCGTGACCGGCATCGTCAGCCAAGGTGCGGAACTCATTGCCGACGGAAACATTCATATTTATGCGCCCATGCGCGGCAGGGCTCTGGCAGGCGCGAAAGGCAACACCAACGCGCGCATCTTCATCCACTCCATGCAGGCGGAACTGGTCTCCGTAGCGGGCATCTACCGCAATTTCGAACAAGACCTGCCCGACCACCTGCACAAAAAAGCCGTACAGGTTTCATTGCAAGACAACCGCCTGGTTATCAGCGCAATCGACACAGATTAACCATTCCAAGCATTTGATAAAGGAAACATCGTGACAAAAATCATCGTAGTAACTTCAGGCAAAGGCGGCGTAGGCAAAACCACGACCAGCGCCAGTATCGCAACCGGACTGGCTCTGCGCGGCCACAAAACAGCCGTCATCGACTTTGACGTCGGCTTGCGCAACCTCGACCTGATTATGGGTTGCGAACGACGCGTCGTTTACGACCTGGTTAACGTTATCCAAGGCGAAGCCACGCTCACCCAAGCTCTGATTAAAGACAAAAACTGCGAAAACCTCTTTATCCTGCCCGCATCGCAAACCCGCGACAAAGACGCGCTGACCCGTGAAGGCGTTGAGAAAGTCATGCAGGAATTGAGCAGTGACAAAATGGGATTCGAATACATCATCTGCGACTCCCCCGCCGGTATCGAACAAGGCGCATTGATGGCGCTCTACTTCGCCGACGAAGCCATCGTCACCACCAACCCCGAAGTATCCAGCGTCCGCGACTCCGACCGTATCTTGGGTATCCTGCAAAGCAAATCCCGCAAAGCCGAACAAGGCGGCACGGTCAAAGAACACCTGCTGATTACCCGCTACTCGCCTGAGCGCGTCAACAAAGGCGAAATGCTGTCCGTACAAGACATTTGCGACATCTTGCGCATCCCGCTTATCGGCGTCATTCCCGAATCGCAAAACGTCCTGCAAGCGTCCAATGCCGGCGAACCCGTCATCCACCAAGACAGCGCAACTGCCGCAGAAGCCTACAAAGACGTTATCGCGCGCCTCTTGGGTGAAAACCGTGAAATGCGTTTCCTCGAAGCCGAGAAAAAAGGCTTCTTCAAACGGCTGTTCGGAGGCTAAGTCATGTCATTAATGGATATGTTGTTCGGCAGAAAACCGAAAACCGCCGCCGTTGCACGCGACCGCCTGCAAATCATCATTGCCCAAGAGCGCGCGCAAGAAGGTCAAGCGCCCGATTACCTGCCGACCCTGCGCAAAGAATTGCTGGAAGTATTGTCCAAATACGTCAATGTTTCCCTGGACGACATCCGCATTTCCCAAGAAAAGCAGGACGGTATGGACGTTCTCGAATTGAACATCACCCTGCCTGAACAAAAAACGGAACAGAAAAAGGCTTAACACATGACCTTGACCGAATTGCGTTACATCGTAGCCGTCGCGCAGGAACGTCATTTCGGACGTGCCGCGCGCCGCTGCTTTGTCAGCCAGCCCACCCTTTCCATCGCCATCAAAAAGCTGGAAGAAGAGCTGTCGGTATCCCTGTTTGACCGCAGCAGCAACGACATCATCACCACCGAAGCGGGCGAGCGCATCGTTGCCCAAGCCCGCCGCGTGTTGGAAGAAGCCGAGCTGATCAAGCACCTTGCCAGCGAAGAGCAAAACGAATTGGAAGGCGCATTCAAACTCGGTCTGATTTTTACCGTCGCCCCTTACCTTCTGCCCAAGCTCATCATTTCCCTGCGCGAAACCGCGCCGAAAATGCCCCTGATGCTTGAAGAAAACTACACGCACATCCTAACCGAATCGCTCAAACGCGGCGACGTCGATGCCATCGTAGTCGCAGAACCCTTCCAAGAGCCGGGCATCGTCACCGAGCCGCTGTATGACGAGCCTTTTTTCGTCATCGTCCCCAAAGGACACCATTTCGAAGAACTCGATGCCGTTACGCCGCAGATGTTGAGCGAAGAGCAGGTCTTGTTGCTGACTGAAGGCAACTGTATGCGCGATCAGGTCTTATCAAGCTGCTCCGAGCTGGCCGCCAAGCAGAAAATCCAAGGCCTGACCAACACCCTGCAAGGCAGCTCCATCAACACCATCCGCCACATGGTTGCCAGCGGTCTCGCCATTAGCGTCATGCCTGCTACCGCGTTGACCGAAAACGACCATTTGCTGTTCAGCATCATCCCGTTTTCAGGCTCCGTACCGCACCGCCGCGTCGTTTTGGCATATCGTCGGAACTTCGTCCGCCCCAAAGCATTGACTGCTTTGCGGACTGCCATCCTCAATTCCCATCTTCACGGCGTTACTTTTGTCCAAGAGTAAAGCGCATTGAATACCGGGCATCGATGAAATCATGCCCAGGGCTTTCAATTGTGATGATATTCAACAAGCCGCCGATTTTTTCGGCGGCTTGTTTTTTGTGTCTCAGCAGATGGATAAGCCAGAAATCGTGTAGAACGTTCGATCAGATAAACTTGTGCTTTAATGCCTTAAAACATGGTTTCCTGCGAACTTGAGCAGGGTAAGGACTCAACAGTTTCCAATCGATAAGCCTACCATCTAATACGAAACGTCGTCTGAAAACCCTAAATACAGTTTTCAGACGACGTTTTATTTTTAATTGCCTTAAATCTCGCTACCGCCGACGGTCAGTCCCGAATCAATCCGCAGGGTCGGTTGTCCGACGCCGACAGGAACGCTCTGTCCGTCTTTGCCACACACGCCGACACCGCTGTCCAACGCGGTATCGTTGCCTATCATGGAAACATGTTTCAACACATCAGGGCCGTTGCCGATGATGGTTGCGCCTTTGACGGGATATTGCAGTTTGCCGCCCTCGACCCACCACGCTTCGGATGCGCTGAAGACAAATTTGCCGCTGGTGATGTCCACCTGTCCACCGCCGAAGTTGACGGCGTAAATGCCTTTGTCGATGGACGCGATGATTTCGTCGGGTTCGTAGCCGCCGTTTTCCATGAAGGTATTGGTCATGCGCGGCATAGGGGCGGAGGCGTAGCTTTCGCGGCGGCCGTTGCCGGTGGATTGCGTATCCATCAGGCGGGCGTTGGTTTCATCCTGCATATAGCCGACCAAGATGCCGTCCTCAATCAATACGGTGCGGCGTGTTTCGTTGCCTTCGTCGTCGATATTGAGCGAACCGCGTCTGTCGGCAATGTCGCCCTGATCAACGACGGTAACGCCTTTGGCGGCAACGCGCTCGCCGATTCTGCCTGAAAAGACACTGGTTTCTTTGCGGTTGAAATCGCCTTCCAAGCCGTGTCCGACGGCTTCATGCAGCAACACGCCCGGCCAGCCGTTGCCCAAGACAACGGTCATTTCGCCTGCGGGCGCAGGGCGGGATTCGAGATTAATCAGGGCTTGTTTGACGGCGGAATCGACAAACTGCCGCACCAAAGTTTCATCAAAATAAGCCAAGTCGTAGCGACCGCCGCCACCCGCACTGCCCTGTTCGCGCCGGTCGCCCTGTTTGGCGATGACGGTAACGTTCAGGCGCACCATCGGACGGATGTCGGCGGCGTGCCTGCCGTCGAGGCGGGCGATGTAAATCATGTCGTATTCGCAAGTCAGCCCCGCCATCACTTGCACAATGCGCGGATCGGCGGCTTTGGCAAGCGTTTCCACTTTGTTCAATAAGGCAACTTTGGCAGCGGAATCGAGACCGATAATAGGATTCAGCACCGCATGGACGGATTTGCCGTATGCGGCGGACGGCACTTTGACAGAAGCTTCGCCGCCTGCCGCGCCGATGACGCGGACAGCTTGGGCGGAACGGTTGATCGAATCGATACACAAACTGTCCGCATAGGCAAAAGCGGTTTTTTCGCCCGAAACAGCGCGCACGCCCACCCCCTGATCGATTTGGAAACTGCCTGATTTGACGATGCCCTCTTCCAAATGCCAGCTTTCAAAAGCAGTGCGCTGGCAGTAGATGTCGGCGTAATCGACGTGATGCGCGCCGATGATGCTCAGGCTTTTGGCGAGCAGCTCAGGGGAAAGGTGATTGGCTTCGAGCAAATCGCGCTGTACGGTAGCGTAAGTTGAGTGCATGGTTTTCAGACGACCTTCAAGGCTGGGGAAACTTGGGGCTTGATTATACGGCATTTATTCTCGTTCTAGTCGAATAGATAAAAAGCGCAATCAAGTTTCCGTACTGACCTGACAGGCGGCGGACTAAGCTGCATCATGCCTTACGGTTTTCTTGAGATTGAACCGGAACGCTTGGATTGCTTATGGCAGATTTCGCGGGCAAAGTCCACGCTACGGATTGCTTCAACGGTAACTTATCCCTTCCCCCGTCTGGCGGGGGAAGGTTAGGACGGGGTGGCTTTGCGAGTTTAAATAAAATCAAATTCGTTTGCCCCGTAGAACCACCCTCTCCCCAGTTCTCTCCCGCCGGACGGGAGAGGGAGCGGGTTGCAGGTAAAAACGAGGTCGTCTGAAAACTTGAAAGTCGAGTTTTCAGACGACCTTTTATTTAATCCACGCCAGTTTGTAGCATGGGCTTTGCCCACGAAATCTATCTTATGACAATCTGAATTGGATGATCACGTTTTCACTCATATCGTGGGCAAAGCCCACGCTACGGATTGCTGCAACGGCAATTTGTCCCTTCCCCCGTCCAGCAGGGGAAGGTTAGGATGGGGGTGGTTCTATGGCTTTAGGCAAAATCAAATATGCTTAAGGTCGTCTGAATCGGCTGCCTGCACATTCCATCCTATTCATTTACATGAATAATCGGCTTGCCCTAGCCCGTTAAATCATGTTAGGTTATGATGTTTCTTTTTAATATGTGAACAGATGGTCTGAGGGTCGTCTGAAACGGAGAAAAGGCATGAATGCCGTAGTGGTTGCAGTAATCGTTATGCTCGTGTTGTCGCTATCGCGGGTACACGTCGTATTGAGCCTGACTGTCGGTGCGTTCGTTGGCGGACTGGTGGCGGGAATGCCGCTGGAAAACGTCGTGGATACGGCGGGCAATGTAACGAAGTCGGGGATTATTCCCGTGTTTAACGAAGGCTTGAAGGGCGGCGCGCGGATTTCTTTGTCTTATGCGATGCTCGGTGCGTTCGCGATGGCGATTACCTATTCGGGGCTGCCGCAGCAGCTTGCGGGCGGCATTATCCGCAAACTCAACAACAGTCAGGATGCCGCGAAAGGCGAAAGTTCGGTGAAATGGACGCTGTTGCTGATTATTTTGGCGATGGGCATCATGAGTCAAAACGTCGTGCCTATCCATATCGCGTTTATTCCGATGATTATTCCGCCGCTTTTGCTGGTGTTTAACCGTTTGAAAGTCGACCGCCGTCTGGTGGCGTGTGTAATTACGTTCGGTTTGGTGACGACTTATATGTTCCTGCCTTACGGCTTCGGCGCGATTTTCTTGAACGACATTCTCTTGGGCAACATCAAATCTGCGGGTATGGACGTAAAAGGCATCAGCGTCATGCATGCGATGGCGATTCCTGCGCTGGGTATGGTGGCGGGGCTGCTGGCGGCGTTTGTCCACTACCGCAAATCACGCATTTATCAAACCAATACCGTCGATACGGAAGACAACCGCGAAGCATCCGAACAGCCCCAGCCTTCGGCTTACCGCAGTCTGGTGGCGGCGGTGGCAATCGGCGTGTGCTTTGCGATTCAGTTGATGTATGAAGATTCGCTGGTGTTGGGCGCGATGCTGGGTTTTGCCGTCTTTATGATGCTCGGCGTGATGAACCGAGACGCTGCCAGTGATGTGTTCGGCGAAGGCATCAAAATGATGGCGATGGTCGGTTTCATCATGATTGCGGCGCAAGGCTTTGCGGCAGTCATGACCGCGACAGGCGAAATCAAACCGCTGGTCGAACACAGTATGCAACTTTTCGGCAGCAATAAAGGCATGGCGGCATTTGCCATGTTGTTTGTCGGATTGTTGGTCACCATGGGCATCGGCTCTTCTTTCTCTACTTTGCCGATCATTACCGCAATTTATGTGCCGCTGTGTATCAGCCTCGGCTTCTCGCCGCTGGCAACCGTCGCCATCGTCGGTACGGCGGGCGCATTGGGCGATGCCGGTTCGCCCGCGTCCGACTCGACGCTCGGCCCGACCATGGGTTTGAACGCCGACGGACAACACGACCACATCCGCGACTCCGTCATCCCAACCTTTATCCACTACAATATCCCGCTGATGATTGCCGGCTGGATTGCCGCGATGGTGCTGTAAATGAGCGAAATGGACGAATTGGAACACCGCATCACCGAGCTGGAAATCCAAACCGCGCTTCAGGAAGACTTAATCGGCAGCCTGAACGATACGGTGGCGAAAATGCAGCAGACGCTGGATTTACAGCAGGCGCAGTTAAGGCTGCTTTATCAGAAAATGCAGGACAAAGGCGCAAACGGAGAGCGCGAACCTTACAGCCTGCGTGATGAAATTCCGCCGCATTATTGAAGCGGAAATATGAAAGAAGGTCGTCTGAAAAATGGTTTTCAGACGACCTTCAAATTTTAAAACCCAAATTAAAATGACGAACCTTCCTGCTTCAAAAATTCCGCCTCTTCCTCCGTGCTTTCACGCCCCAATACGGCATTGCGGTGCGGATAGCGTCCGAAGCGGTCGATGATGACTTTGTGTTTGATTTCAAAATCCAATGCGTGTCCGTCGGTATAGCGTTCAAACAGCGGAACGGCTTGTTCGTGGACAACTTGGCTTTCGCTGTGCATCAACGGCATGAGCATGAAATGGCGTTCGTGCGACAGGAGGGCGGCGAAACCGGGCTGACGGACAGCTTCTTGGGCAAGGATGAGAGCGGCCAAATCTTGGGCAAATGCTTGAGGACTGTTGCGAAAAAGGTTGCGCGAGAATTGGTCGAGTAGGATGATTTCGGCGAGCCTGCCTTGCAGGGTGTCGCGCCAGTGTGCAAGTTCGCCACGGGCCGCCTGCTGCCAGACATCAAAAAATCGCGCGCGAATCTTGGCATCGAATTCATCGTTTTTGGCAAACAGAAAAGGACGGTTTTCTTCGGCAAACCAGAAGTCTAAGACGGTTTGGGGTGTCATGAACATTCCTTGCAATAGAAGATTATTAAGTACAAGGTCGTCTGAAAAACTGAATCAAGGTTTTCAGACGACCTTTTTGATTACGCCGACATATCGACAACTTTTGATTAATCCACCCGCTCCAACTGACTTTTATGAACATACCCTTGGGTAGTCGTATCTTTTAATTGAACGAGGTACCAATCCTTACGAACGGTTTTCAATTTTTCTACTATGGCGTTGTCGTCCAAGCGTTTGATTATGTCGGCATGGGCATCCGGTTGGCTCCTGAGGTTAACCTTATGGCTATCTGTGGATTTAACGATGAAATCATTATTCATAATCAACGAGTAAATACAGCCCGAATCAGGGATTTGTTTCGCCGTTGTTTTTGGGATTTTTTCAAATTTTATAAGTTTGGCAGAATAATATTTACCGTCACAAATGACTTCCGTACCCACTTTACCCATAGTAATTTGGGCAGGCTGTTTGACAGAATCTTCCTGATAAACGTAAAAATTCGGCGGAAGCACCAATTCTTTCAAAACAGCAGTTTGCTGCGATTCGCTCAAATTAAGGAAGATTCGGTTTTGATTCGATATTTTGGTGTCTTCAGGGATAAAGTCAAAATATAAAATCCTTTGATTCCGAGCATTACCATCTAAACTATTACCCCAATAAACCCACAGCATGCCTTTTTGAGGAACGCCTTGTGCAAATGTCAGCTGAAATACGCTCAAAATAAAGCCGACAAAAATAAAATAAAGAAATTGTTTATTTTTCAAAGCCATTTTCAATGATGCTCAGAATCTACTTACCGAAATTGCCCTTCTTTAAGTCCGACAGCAGACAATATCGTTGATTGTTTAATATATTCATAACAGAGGTCGTCTGAAAACAGTCACGAATCTCTCAAGCCAGTATTACTTCGCCAATTCTTTGTCGATTTCCTGATAAAGCGCGGCGAAGTCTGGTTCTCCGACAAAGGTTTTCAGGATTTCGCCTTTTTTATTGATCAGGAAAGAAGTCGGGTAAACCTGCGTGCCGAACGCTTGGGCGGCGGCTTTATCGGCATCAAACATGACGGTAAAAGGCAAGCCGTATTCTTTGACGTATTGGTTTACGCTTTCCAGCGGGTCTATCGGCTGGGCAATGCCGAGGACTTGGAAGTCTTTTCCTTGATAGTCTTTGGACATTTTGATGACTTTGGGCATTTCGCTGACACAGCCCGGGCAGGAGGGAAACCAGAAATTGATGAAACTGACTTTGCCTTGCAAATCGGCATTGGACACCGGTTTGCCTTGCAGGTCGGACAAAGAGAATGCGGGAGCAGGTTTGTTATCCGGAATAAGGACGATGGCAAGCAGCGCGCCGATAATGGCGACTGCGGCAATGGTAATGAGCTTTTTCATGCTTCGGCGTATTGTTTTAAAAGGGTAAAGAGAGGTTCGGGAATGCTGATGCTTCGCCCGCTTTCTGCGCTAACAACCATCAAAGTACTTTCGGCTTCGACGGCATTTTTACCGCTGGGCAAAACAATGTTTTGAGTGAGGATAATATGGCGCGAGGTCAGCTCTTTCAGACGACCTTCAAAGCGTAATATGTCGCCATCGACGGCGGCACGGCGATAACGGATGTCGGTGCGGACAACCACCAGCATCAAGCCGTCGATTTCGGACAATAAACCGTGTTCCTCAAAAAACGCCCAGCGCGCTTCTTCGAGAAATTCGAGATAGCGCGCGTTGTTGACATGACCGTAGCCGTCAAGATGGTAATTGCGGACGCGGATATTCATCAGTTCAGATTGAAGGGTTGAAAGGCTTCACGGGCGAGCGGTTCTTGCTCGAGGTCGGTGATAACGGTAGAAAGCTGGATGTCGAACCATTCATTGAAAATATCCGCATTCAAATCAGGCCATTCGCTTTCATCTTCGCACCAATCGGCAAGTTCGGCAGCGAAAATGTCTTCAAACCGCGCTTCGATTTCATCCCAAACTTCATCAGCGGTTTCACACGGACGGACGAGGTAAGAATTGGCATCAGCTTGAATATCTTCAAGCGTCAAACCGTCAAGATGATTGCCGGGCAGGGTTTGCAGCCAGTTCCAAAAAGGATCGAGCGGGATGAGCAGGAAGACGCTGCGGTTGACTTCGTACATGATGTTTTCCTTGATTTCAGATAAGGGAATGATATAGCAAAGGCCGTGCAAACGCTATCTTTGCCGACTGAAGGATAGATAAGTTGGGGCAAAGCGATGTTTAAACTGCAACCCGTTTTCTGCTTCATTACTTTTTGCAGATTTGATTACCGCTCTTTTCTCTTGTCAAATCGCAGGTCAAACTAAGAATTGAAAAAACCTGCTTCTTCCAACACTGCATTTGCAACCAGTGTATCGGTATCTTTTCTCAAAAATAAGTGCAGCTCATGAAAATCTTGTTTCAAGCGGGCAACTGCTTCCGGATGTTCATACCAATAAATCATGGCTTCTGCCAGTTTCTCAGGCGTCGCATCATGTTGCAAAAGCTCTGGAACAGCACATTTGTTCAGCAAAATATTGGGCAAACCGACATGTGGCACTTTAACTTTACGCTTCACATAAGCATAAGTCAGAGGAGATATCTTATAGCTGATCACCATAGGACGTTTACACAAAGCCACTTCTAGCGTTGCCGTCCCGCTGGTTACCAAGACCACATCCGCCGCAGTACAAACAGTATCAGCTTGTTTATCGACTAATGTAATGGAAAGGTTCGAAAATTGCGCAGATGCAAGAATTTTTGATATACGACGGTGGGTGGCCTGCGTAGCAACCGGCATCAGAAACTGCGCCTGTGGGTAACGCTTTAACAGAAGTAATGCGGTTTGAAAAAACACGGGAGCCATGTAATCAATTTCGCTAACACGACTGCCGGGCATCAAGGCAAATACTGGGATAGACGGTGCAACTCCCAACTGACGACGCGCAGAAGATTGATCAACATCTACAGGCATGGTTTGAGCCATCGGATGACCGACAAACTCAGCCTTACCACCGGCATCCAAATAGAGCTGTGGTTCCATTGGGAAAAGGCACAACACCCGGTTAACTTGATGAACAATTTTGTTCACCCGTTCACGCCTCCACGCCCAAACAGAAGGGCTGACATAGTGAACCGTTGGAATACCCGTTTTCTTCAGTTTCTCTTCCACCCAAAGATTAAAATCAGGTGCATCAATCCCAACAAAAACATCCGGTTTTATACGAATAAGGTCATTAACCAGACCTTTTCGGATTTTCAAGATTTCGGGCAAACGTTTAACTACCTCAACAAAGCCTCGTACTGCCAATTTTTCTTGGTCATAAAGACTTTCAAATCCTTCCGCCTTCATCCGCTCGCCACCGATACCAATAAATCTTGCATCAGGACAACGTTTTTTAATCGCACTAATAAGATGTGCACCAAGCAGATCACCCGATGCCTCAGCAACACTCATTGCAATCGTGAGAGAAGTAGTCATATAAAATTATGGGATACAAAAAAGAATTTGGTAAGTGTAATACCTGACGGTAAAGAAGTTCTTAGTCAAATTTCAATTATAGAGACCTTTGCAAAAATAGTCTGTTAACGGAATTTGACTCATAAAAATGCGCTAAAAATTTTCATTTGACCAAAACCTTTATGATTTTGAGTAAAAGCTAGGAAAAATCAGAAAGGTTTTTTATTTTGAAAATAGTATTAAACATAGAATTTTAGTAACTTATGTTATTTAAAATATCTCTTATAATATGATACTAAAAAGAAATACTCTATCTATAGCAAACCCACTTACCCATCATTATAGTGGATTAACTTTAAACCAGTACGGCGTTGCCTCGCCTTGCCGTACTATCTGTACTGTCTGCGGCTTCGTCGCCTTGTCCTGATTTAGTTAAGCCACTATACAAACAAAAAGAATAACTTCAATATACCGAGAGTATTTTAAATAGAGTATTTAAAATACACAAAAGGTAGCTTGCATATAATAAAACACCATTTGAGAAAACAAATGGTGTTTTATTATAGTGTATTAGATTACTCGGCAGCTTCTGCTGCTTTGTCTACTAATTCAATCAATGCCAAAGGTGCATTGTCACCTTTGCGGAAACCATATTTCAGTACACGAACATAACCGCCATTACGGGCAGCAAAACGTGGACCTAACTCATCAAACAATTTAACTACAACATCACGATCACGAGTGCGGTCAAATGCCAAACGACGGTTTGCCAAGGAAGGTTTTTTACCCAATGTAATTAAGGGCTCAACTACGCGGCGTAATTCTTTAGCTTTAGGCAAAGTTGTCACAATAGTCTCGTGAGTCAACAATGAGTTCGCCATATTACGCAGCATTGCAGCGCGATGGCTGCTTGTACGGTTTAATTTGCGGTTACCATTACGATGACGCATGTCATTATCCTTTAATCTTCAAACTTACGGCTTTTCTAAGCCTACAGGCGGCCAAGCTTCCAATTTGGAACCTAGTGTCAAGCCTTTAGATGCCAACACTTCTTTGATTTCATTCAAAGATTTACGACCCAAATTCGGAGTTTTAAGAAGCTCTGTTTCAGTACGTTGAATCAAATCGCCGATATAATAAATATCTTCAGCTTTCAGACAATTAGCTGAACGTACAGTTAATTCCAAATCATCTACCGGACGCAGCAGGATAGGGTCAATAGGAGGAGCTTTTTCTTCAACTTCTTCTACTGGAGTACCTTGCAAATCAGCAAAGATAGACATTTGATCAATTAAAATACGAGCAGCACTACGTACAGCTTCTTCAGGATCAATAGAACCATCAGTTTCAATATCCAAAACCAATTTATCTAAATCCGTACGCTGCTCTACGCGTGCAGGTTCAACTTCAAAGCTAACACGACTGATGGGCGAAAAGCTCGCATCCAACTGAATTGCACCAATCTGGCGGTTTTCATCGCGCACAACACGACGACCGGAAACAGATTGATAGCCACGCCCCTGCTCAACTTTGATTTCCATCTCAATTTGACCATTCTCGGCCAAATGACAAATAATATGCTCAGGATTTAAAATTTCCACATCATGTGGCAATTCGATATCACCGGCAACTACTGTACCGACCCCTGACTTTCTCAAAGTTAACTGAACTTGGCCACGCCCATGCAGCTTAAATACAATACCTTTGACATTCAACAAAATATCGACAACATCTTCTTGAACGCCATCAACAGTAGAGTATTCGTGCAACACACCGGAAATGGCCACTTCAGTAGGAGCAAAACCATTCATGGATGACAGTAAGATACGACGCAAAGCATTACCTAAAGTATGACCAAAACCGCGCTCAAACGGCTGCATGGATACTTTTGCACGAGTTGTAGATAAAGTATCGACATCAATTTGACGAGGTTTCAAAAATTCGGTTGTGCTATTTTGCATTTAACTGTCCCTCACTGAGCTAGCGTTATTTAGAGTAGAATTCTACCACCAGCTGTTCATTAATATCGCCAGTTAATTCTGAACGATCCGGCATATTTTTAAATACGCCTTCCAATTTGTCTACATCAACAGAAACCCAGCTTGGTAAACCGATTTGAGTTGCCAGACTTAAAGCTTCCTGGATACGAACCTGTTTTTTAGCTTTCTCACGAACAGCTACAACATCACCCGCTTTAACTTGGAAAGAAGGAATATTTACAACCTGACCGTTAACAGTAATTGCTTTATGAGAAACCAGCTGACGCGCCTCAGCACGAGTCGAGCCAAATCCCATGCGATATACTACATTATCCAAACGAGACTCTAACAATTGCAGCAGCAATTCACCAGTAGAGCCTTTACGTCGATCTGCTTCTGCAAAATAACGACGGAATTGACGTTCCAAAACGCCATAAATACGACGAATTTTTTGCTTTTCACGCAATTGCAAACCATAGTCGGACAAACGCGGTTTCTTTGCACCGTGCTGACCGGGAGCAGAATCAAGTTTACATTTAGAATCCAAAGAACGACGGGCGCTCTTCAGAAATAAATCAGTGCCTTCTCGACGTGCTAATTTACATTTAGGGCCAATATAACGTGCCATGTTTCAATCACTCCTTTAAATACGACGTTTTTTAGGCGGACGGCAACCGTTATGAGGCAACGGAGTAACGTCGGTAATACTGGTAATTTTAAAACCAAGAGCGTTGAGTGCACGTACAGAAGACTCTCGACCGGGACCAGGGCCTTTTATACGAACTTCTAAATTTTTAACGCCATATTCTTGGGCAACTTTACCAGCTGCTTCTGCAGCCACTTGAGCTGCAAACGGTGTACTTTTACGAGAACCTTTAAAACCAGCGCCGCCAGAGGTAGCCCAAGACAATGCATTGCCTTGACGGTCAGTGATTGTAATGATGGTATTGTTGAAAGAAGCATGTACATGCACAATACCTTCGCTTACGGTTTTACGTACTTTTTTACGTACACGCGAAGCTGTGTTTGCTTTAGCCATTAATAAAATTCCTTAAAAATTATTTTTTACCAGCAATCGCTTTACGCGGACCTTTGCGGGTACGAGCGTTTGTGCGAGTGCGTTGACCACGACAAGGCAAACCTCGACGATGACGGAAACCACGGTAACAACCCATGTCCATCAATCGTTTGATGCTCATCGTTACCTCACGGCGCAAATCGCCTTCTACTTCATACTTAGCAACTTGTTCACGCAAAGCGTCTAATTGAGCCTCGTCCAAATCTTTTGCTTTTGTAGTGGGAGCAATATTTGCTGCCTCGCAAATTAATTTAGCACGAGTAGCACCGATACCATAAATAGCCTGCAAGCCAATTACGATATGTGCATTATTAGGGATATTTACCCCTGCAATACGAGCCATATTTTTTCCTTTAAACGGCAAAGTTCGTCACTATACCACAAAGTCTTGCTAAAAGAAAAGTTCCCTTAACCTTGACGTTGTTTGTGACGAGGGTCAGTACAAATTACACGAACCACTCGATTACGACGGATAATCTTACAGTTGCGGCAAATTTTCTTTACAGACGGTTGTACACGCATTATCTTTCCTTATATCGTTTTATCTAGCTCGGAAGACTATCCGAGCCCGAGTTAAATCATAAGGTGTCAGTTCTACCGTCACCTTATCCCCAGGAGAGATCCGGATATAGTGCATACGCATTTTCCCGGAAATATGACCTAATACAATATGGTCATTCTCAAGCTTTACTTTAAAAGTTGCGTTAGGTAGAGTTTCAAGAATCTCCCCCTGCATTTGTATGGTATCTTCTTTAGCCATAATTCTACTTACGTGATAAAGATTTCATATCAAGACCGCTCATTAAACTCTCATATTGCTGAGTCATGCGGTAAGAGTTAATTTGGGTACTAAAGTCCATTGTCACCACGACTAAAATCAGTAAAGATGTACCACCCAAATAAAAAGGAACATTCAAAGCTGTTGTCAAAAATTCTGGAATTAAACAAATAGTTGTAATATATAATGCACCAAACAAAGTGAGGCGTAATACAACCTGCTCCAGATACTGAGAAGTTTGCTTACCAGGTCGAATTCCCGGCACAAAAGCACCGCTTTTCTTCAAATTCTCTGCCATTTCTTTTGGGCTAAAAACCAAGGCTGTATAAAAATAGCAGAAGAAAATAATTGTCACTGTAAATAACAAAATATATAAAGCTTGTCCATGCTGAAGCAAACCAGCAATTTTATGCAACAAACTACCTGTATCATTAGAACCAAACCAGCTTAACAAAGTGGATGGAAACAAAATAATACTTGACGCAAAAATAGGAGGAATGACGCCTGCCATATTCAACTTAAAGGGCATATGTGTATTAGAACCTTGCATTACACCGCTACCAATTTGGCGTTTCGCATAATGCACGGGAACTTTACGCTGCGCACTTTCAAAATATACAACAATATAAATTAATAGCAATGCACCAATAACAATTGACACAGCTGTAGGCATACCAATTGATCCTTGACTCGTTAAAGCTAATAATCTTGCTATACCAGAAGGAATACCGGCAGCGATACCAGCAGTAATAATCAAAGAAATGCCATTCCCAATCCCACGCTCCGTAATCTGCTCACCTAACCACATCAGGAACATTGTACCTGTGACTAAGCTCACTACCGTAGAAATATGGAACTCTAAAGAATTAGTGACAACTACACCTTGTTGGAATACAAAGGTAGCTACACCAAAACTCTGTAAGATAGCTAATAGTACTGTACCGTATCTTGTATATTTTGTAATAACTTTTCGACCTGCCTCCCCTTCCTTTTTTAATGCCTTTAAAGAAGGAATTATTTCAGAGGCCAATTGAACAATTATTGATGCTGAAATATATGGCATTATGCCAATTGCAAATATACTAAAGCGCTCTAACGAACCACCAGAAAACATGTTCAACATGCCTAGTATGCCGTTCCCAGCGCTTTCGTATAATTTAGCTAAAGCAACAGCATCTACGCCAGGTACAGGGATATGGGCACCAATACGAAAAACAACTAACGCCCCTAAAAGAAACGTTAGACGTTTTTTCAGATCTCCAAATTTGGACAAGCCTGATAAAGATTGTTGATTAGCCACTATAATGCAAGCCTTATTCTTCCACTTTACCACCAGCAGCTTCAATTGCTGCTTTAGCCCCTTTAGTGGCTTTAATGCCCTTCAGGACAACAGCTTTTGAAAGCTCACCAGAGGCAATAACTTTCACATTGGAAACAGTTGTAGGAACCAACCCAGCTTGCTTGAGAACTAATACATCAATCTCATTCACAGCGAGTAAGTTCAATTCACTCAAACGAATCTCAGCGTTAGCAGCAGCAGTCAAAGATTTGAAACCACGTTTTGGCAGGCGACGTTGCAAAGGCATTTGACCGCCTTCGAAACCTACTTTATGAAAACCACCAGAACGGCTTTTTTGACCTTTATGACCACGGCCACCAGTTTTACCTAAACCACTACCAATACCACGACCTACACGACGACGAGCGTGAGTAGCCCCCTCAGCAGGTTGAATAGAATTTAGAAACATATCAAGACTCCACTTTCAACAAGTAGCTGATTTTGTTAATCATACCACGGTTTTCAGGGGTATCTAAAACCTCTACTGTATGCTCACGATGGCGTAAACCTAAACCACGAGCACATGCACGATGAGATTCAATTGTACCAATCAGGCTCTTCACCAATGTAACTTTAATCTTTTTTTGCTCAGTCATGGTTTGCTCCCAAAATGTCTTCTACTGTTAGGCCACGTTTAGCAGCGATATCAGCAGGTGTATATAACTTAGACAAGCCATCTAATGTAGCTCGTACAATGTTATAAGGGTTTGTAGAACCATGCACTTTAGCAGAAATGTTATGAATACCCATAGCATCAAAAACTAAGCGCATAGGACCACCTGCCTTTACACCACTACCTTCTTTAGCGGGTTGCATAAAGACTTTAGTAGCGCCATGACGTCCAATAACCTCATGATGAATCGTACCATTTTTTAGAGGTACTTTAATCATAGAGCGACGAGCCTGATCCATTGCTTTTTGAACAGCTACCGGCACTTCTTTTGACTTACCTTTACCCATACCAATACGACCATCCCCATCACCAACAACAGTTAGCGCAGAGAAAGCCATGATACGACCACCTTTAACTACTTTAGTTACGCGATTAACTGCGACCATTTTTTCAATCAGGCCGTCACCACGTTCTTCAATTTCATGTTTTGCCATCTGAAAGTCTCCAATTATTAGAAGCTTAAACCATTTTCACGTGCAGCTTCAGCCAAAGCTTTCACTCGACCGTGATATTGGAAACCTGAACGATCAAAAGCAACTTTTTCTACGCCTACGGCTTTAGCTTTCTCAGCAATGCGCTTTCCTACTACTGCAGCCGCCTCGACGTTGCCACCAGATTTCAGACTACCACGCACTTCAGCTTCCAATGTAGAGGCTTGAGCCAATACTTTATCACCTTCAGCACTAATTACTTGAGCATAAATATGATTATTGCTACGGAACACACATAATCTTACCATTTTCAAGTCCGCAATACGTGCACGGGTTTTGCGTGCACGACGGAGTCGGGTTGTATGTTTATCCATTAGTGAACCTCAATTATTTTTTCTTGGCTTCTTTCATCACTACCACTTCACCTACATAACGAACACCCTTACCTTTATAAGGCTCAGGAGAACGGAATGCACGAATTTCAGCAGCGACTTGACCAACTACTTGTTTATCTGCACCAGTCAAAACGATCTCTGTTTGGCTAGGAGTTTGAACAGAAACACCTTCAGGCATTTCATATACGATTGGATGAGAAAAACCCAAAGACAAATTCAAAACTTTGCCTTGAGCTTGAGCACGGTAACCCACACCAATCAATTGTAGTTTTTTCTCAAAACCTTCTGAAACACCTTTAACCATATTATTAACTAATGCACGAGCAGTACCTGACATAGCATTTGCCTGCTTACTGTCATTTTTTGCAGCAAAAGTTAATTTACCATCGTTTAATTCAATGACGACATCAGAATGCAAAGGAAAGACCAACTCGCCATTCTTACCCTTGATAACCAATGCTTCTGTTCCAAATTTTACTTCTACACCAGCAGGAACAGTCACTGGGTTTTTTGCGACACGTGACATTTACTTTTCTCCACTAGGCTACGATGCACAACAACTCACCGCCGACGCCCTCAGAACGAGCCTTGCGGTCAGTCATCACACCTTTAGAAGTACTAACAATAGCGATACCCAATCCATTCATAACATTAGGAATTTCGCTAGAAGCTTTGTAAATACGCAAACCTGGACGTGAAACACGTTTAATTTGCTCAATCACAGGACGGCCTGCATAATATTTCAATTGAATTTCCAATACCGGCTTCGCATCAGCAGAAACCGAAAAATCCTCGATATAACCTTCTTCTTTCAAGACTTTTGCAATTGCACACTTTAATTTAGAGGAAGGCATGGCAACCGCTACCTTATTGGCACGTTGCGCATTACGAATACGAGTCAACATATCGGAAATAGGATCATGCATACTCATTATTAATACTCCTATTACCAGCTAGCTTTAACAACACCGGGAATCTCGCCACGCATAGCGATTTCACGGATTTTAATACGACCCAAACCGAATTTACGGAAAGTACCACGAGGACGACCTGTCAAAGCACAACGACGGCGTTGACGTACAGGAGCTGCATTACGCGGAATGGATTGGAATTTCAGACGAGCTTCAAAGCGCTCCTCTTCAGTTGCATTCGCATCATTAATAACAGCAAAAATTGCCTCACGTTTGGCTGCAAACTTTTTCGCCAGAGCTTGACGTTTCAGTTCACGATTAATAAGTGCTTTCTTAGCCATGATTATCCTTTAAACGGAAACTTGAACAGTGATAATAAAGCTTTAGCTTCCTCATCAGTTTTTGCAGTAGTTGTAATAGTAATATTCAAACCACGCAAAGCATCAATTTTATCGTATTCAATTTCCGGGAAAATGATTTGCTCGCGAACACCCATGTTGTAATTACCACGACCATCAAATGATTTGCCACTTACACCACGGAAGTCACGTACACGAGGTAATGCAATAGTAATCAAACGATCCAAGAATTCAAACATTTGATCACGGCGCAATGTTACTTTGCAACCGACAGGATAATTATCGCGAATCTTAAAACCTGCGATAGATTTACGAGCAACAGTAACGACTGGTTTTTGACCAGCAATTTTCTCTAAGTCAGATACCGCATGCTCCATAACTTTTTTATCAGCAACAGCTTCTCCAACACCCATATTTAAAGTAATTTTTTCAATACGGGGAACTTCCATTACTGACTTGTAACCAAATTGTTTAATCAGTTCAGGAACAACTGTATCTTTATAAAACTCTCTCAAACGAGCCATGTTATCTCCTTATGCTCCAATAACAGAGCCATTTGATTTGAAGAAACGAACGCGCTTAACTTTGCCTTCATTCTCAATCAGTTTAATACCAACACGGTCTGCTTTATTAGTTTCCGGATTCAGGATTGCAACATTAGAAATATCCAACGGCATTTCTTTAGCAACAATACCCCCCTCAATACCACGCATCGGATTGGGTTTTTGGTGACGTTTTACGACGTTAACACCTTCAATAACGACTTTACCACCCAATACGCGAACTACTTGACCTTGCTTACCTTTATCCTTACCAGTGATCACAACAACTTGGTCACCTTTAATGATTTTATTCATCGCGCTATTCCTTATAACACTTCAGGCGCCAATGAAACGATTTTCATAAATCGCTCAGTACGCAACTCGCGGGTTACCGGACCAAAAATACGGGTACCCAGAGGTTCAAGTTTATTGTTTAACAACACGGCGGCATTGTTATCGAATTTAATCAACGCACCATCAGGACGACGTACACCTTTAGCAGTACGAACAACAACCGCATTGTATACATCACCTTTTTTAACACGACCACGCGGGGCCGCATCTTTAACTGCGACTTTAATAATATCGCCAACAGAAGCGTAGCGACGCTTAGATCCGCCCAACACTTTGATGCACATCACACGACGCGCACCAGAGTTATCAGCCACATCTAAGATGGTCTGCATTTGAATCATATTAGTACCTTTAAATTAACCAACTTAATTTACCATTTTCATATAACTCGCCCACTTATTTCAATTGAGCTAACTAAATGAAACCATCACGGTTCTAGTAAACCAGTCTTGGATCCCGAAGGGAAGAAACTTCCAGAAGAAACTGAAAGATAAGAAACGAAGTTTACACGCAAATTCACTTTGGTGCAACACTTCGTTTCTTATTAAAGCTAACTGTCTTAAATTTTAAACAGTACGTGCTTTCTCAACCAGTTCTTTAACAACCCAAGATTTGGTTTTTGACAGTGGACGAGATTCCGCAATTACTACAACATCTCCAATTCCATATTGATTATTTTCATCATGGGCATGGATTTTAGTTGATAAACGGATAATTTTACCGTACAGAGGGTGTTTTACTTTACGCTCAACCAATACTGTCACAGTTTTGTCCATTTTGTCGCTTACCACTTTGCCTTGCAAAGTACGAACATTTTTATTTTCGCTCATTACTTAGCACCTTTTTCAGTTAAAATGGTTTTAATACGAGCAATATCGCGACGTACACGTTTTAATTCGCTTGGCTTACCCAATTGACCAGTTGCGTTTTGCATACGTAAGCCAAACTGAGCTTTTAACAAGTCCAACAAATCTGCATTTAATTGCTCAATAGATTTGTCTTTCAATTCATTTGCTTTCATTATTGACCTACCTGTCTTACTACAAAGGTCGTAGGAATAGGCAATTTGGCAGCAGCTAATTCAAATGCTTCACGAGCCAAAGCCTCTGGAACACCGTCCATCTCATACAACACTTTGCCTGGTTTGATTTCGGCAATGTAATATTCCACGTTACCTTTACCGCCACCCATACGAACTTGAATAGGTTTTTCAGTAATTGGTTTATCAGGGAATACACGAATCCAAATACGACCACCACGTTTAATGTGGCGAGTCATTGTACGACGAGCAGCTTCGATTTGGCGGGCAGTCAAACGACCGCGACCAACGGCTTTCAAACCGAACTCACCGAAACTTACTTTGTTACCGCGGGTAGCAATACCAGTATTGCGACCTTTTTGTTGCTTGCGGTATTTCAGTCTAGTTGGCTGCAGCATTACGTCCACCTGCCTTTCTTTGTTTCTTTTCATGCTCAGGTTTAGCTGAAGTCTTTACATTACTTTCAGTATAGACCCAAACTTTCAGACCCAGCACGCCATAAGTAGTATGAGCTTCGCTAGTTGCATAATCTACGTTTGCGCGCAAAGTATGCAGAGGTACTCGACCTTCACGATACCATTCGCTACGAGCAATATCTGCACCATTCAGACGACCTGAGGTCATAATCTTGATACCTTTTGCTCCTGAACGCATAGCATTTTGCATAGCGCGTTTCATAGCACGGCGGAATTGAACGCGTTTTTCCAATTGCTGAGCAATACCATCAGCAATAATTTGTGCATCCAATTCAGGTTTACGGATTTCTTCGATATTCACATGAACAGGCACGCCCATCAAGGCTTGCAAATCACGTTTCAGAACTTCGATATCCTCACCTTTTTTACCAATTACTACGCCTGGACGGGCAGAGTGGATGGTAATGCGTGCAGATTTTGCAGGACGCTCAATAACTACGCGACCAACAGAAGCATTCGCCAATTTTTTACGCAGGTAGTTACGAACATCAATATCTTGTTTCAAAACAGCAGAAAAGTCGGTGCTTTTAGCAAACCATTTTGAAGCCCAGTCTTTAGTTACCGCCAGGCGAAAGCCTGTAGGGTTAATCTTTTGTCCCATAGCTTTTCCTTAGTTGCCCACTGTCACATTGATATGACAAGTTTGTTTTTCAATGCGGTTACCGCGACCTTTGGCACGAGCTTGGAAACGTTTCAAGCTTGGACCTTTGTCAACAAAGATAGTGACCACTTTCAACTCATCAATGTCGGCACCGTTATTGTGCTCGGCATTAGCAATAGCTGATTCCAATACTTTTTTAATCAACTCAGCACCTTTTTTAGGGCTGAAAGTCAAAATATTCAAAGCTTGGGCAACGTCTTTACCACGAATCAAATCAGCTACCAAACGAGCTTTTTGAGCTGAAATACGGGCATTTTTATGTTGTGCATTTACTCTCATGATTCACCTTATTTCTTTTTAGCCTTTTTATCAGCCAAGTGGCCTTTAAAGGTACGGGTCAATGAGAATTCACCTAATTTATGACCAACCATGTTATCGCTGATAAACACAGGCACATGGGTGCGGCCGTTGTGCACAGCAATGGTCAGACCGATAAAATCAGGCAGAATGGTAGAACGACGAGACCAAGTTTTAATCGGGCGCTTGTCGTTGCTTGCACGAGCAGCATCTACTTTTTTCAGCAAATGCAGGTCTACATATGGGCCTTTTTTCAATGAACGAGCCATACTAATTAACCTTTATTTGAGTAACGACGACGAACAATCATGTTATCCGTGCGTTTGTTATTACGAGTGCGGTAGCCTTTAGCAGGAGTACCCCATGGGCTAACCGGTTCGCGAGCTTCACCGGTACGACCTTCACCACCACCATGCGGGTGATCGACAGGGTTCATGACAACACCACGAACGGTCGGACGAATACCGCGCCAACGATTGGCACCGGCTTTACCGATTTTCTTCAGGCTTTGCTCTTCGTTACCGACTTCACCGATGGTTGCACGGCAATCTACGTTGATTTTACGAACTTCACCAGAGCGCAGACGGACTTGAGCGTATGCACCTTCTTTAGCCAACAATACCGCAGAAGCACCGGCAGAACGTGCAATTTGAGCACCTTTGCCAGGTTTCATTTCGATACAGTGGATAGTTGTACCAACGGGGATGTTGCGGATCGGCAGGGTGTTACCTACTTTGATGGCAGCTTCAGCACCGGAAACCAATACAGCACCGGCTTGAATACCGCGAGGAGCGATGATGTAGCGACGCTCACCGTCTGCATAGCACAACAGTGCAATGAAGGCAGTACGGTTAGGATCGTATTCAATACGCTCTACTTTTGCAGGGATACCGTCTTTGTTACGTTTAAAGTCTACAACACGGTAATGGTGTTTATGACCGCCGCCTTTGTGACGGGTGGTGATATGACCATTATTGTTACGACCGGCAGTAGAATTTTTCTTTTCGAGCAAAGGTGCATAAGGCGCACCTTTGTGCAAACCTTCTGTTACCACGCGAACCATGCCGCGACGGCCTGCAGAAGTTGGCTTCATTTTAACAATTGCCATTTTGTTTATTCCTTATCTGCAGCTGCAGCAGCGGCTTCCAAATCCAACTCTTGACCGGCAGCCAAGCTTACATAAGCTTTTTTAACATCGCTGCGGCGGCCCAAAGTACGACCAAAACGCTTAGTTTTACCTTTAGTGGTAACGGTAGTTACAGAAGCAACTTGAACACCGAACAGCAGCTCAACAGCCGCTTTGATTTCAGGTTTGGTTGCATTTGCCAAAACTTTAAACGTCATTTGGTTGCGTTTTTCAGCCAATACGTTGCTTTTTTCAGAAACGATAGGTGCCAAAATCACTTGAGTCAAACGTTGTTGATTCATACCCATTGCTCCTCTAATTGTGCAACTGCATCTTTAGTGATGATTACTTTTTTGTAACGCAGCAAGCTGTAAGGATCAACTTGTTGAGCTTCCAAAACCAACACGTTTGGCAAGTTGCGTGAAGCCAAGTAAACATTCTCATCGAGCTGTTTGGTTACAAACAGCACTTGCTCCAGACCCAGATTTTTCACTTGTTCAGCAAAAACTTTGGTTTTAGGAGTTTCAGCAGTCAACGCTTCGATCGCAAACAAACGCTCGTCACGGGCCAATTGGGACAGGATAGTCGCCATACCGGCACGGTACATTTTACGGTTTACTTTTTGAGTGAAGTTTTCGTCGGGTTTGTTCGGGAACGCACGACCACCTTTACGCCACAGCGGAGAAGAAGTCATACCGGAACGGGCACGGCCGGTACCTTTTTGGCGCCATGGTTTTTTGGTTGAGTGTTTTACTTCGGCACGGGTTTTTTGAGCACGGTTGCCAGAGCGGGCGTTTGCCAAGTAGGCATTTACCAGCTGATGAACCAACGCTTCATTGTATTCGCGAGCGAACAAAGCATCAGAAACAGACAGACTGCCTGAAACTTGTCCTTTAGCGTCAATTACTTTCAATTCCATTACGCACCTACTTTCACGCTAGGACGAACTACAACATCGCTGTTGACCGCACCCGGAACAGCACCCTTAACCAACAGCAGTTGGCGTTCTGCATCAACACGTACAACTTCCAGTTTTTGGACAGTTGCTTTAGTGTTGCCGTATTGACCAGCCATGCGTTTACCGGGGAACACGCGACCTGGGTCTTGCGCCATACCGATAGAACCTGGAACACGGTGAGAACGGGAGTTACCATGGGAAGTACGTTGGGCACCGAAGTTATGACGTTTGATCGTACCGGAGAAACCTTTACCTTTAGAGGTACCGGTTACATCGACCAGTTGACCGACTTCAAACATAGAAACGGTGATTTCGTCACCGGCTTTCAATTCAGCCAGTTTTTCTTCAGTCAAAGCAAACTCCATCAAACCGCGACCAGCTTCAACACCTGCTTTTGCAAAGTGCCCAGCTTCGGCTTTGTTGACACGGTTAGCTTTTTTCTGACCAAAGGTAACTTGAACGGCAGTATAGCCGTCAGTATCTTTGGATTTTACTTGTGTAACGCGGTTGGCAGACATATCCAAAACGGTTACCGGAACAGAAACACCCTGTTCGTCGAACACGCGGGTCATACCAACTTTGCGTCCAACCAGACCTAAAGTCATGATTATTTTCCTTTTAAAGTAAAGGGGCGGGCTACGATTGGCCTGCCTTCGGACAATGATAAAACTTGGCACATTTGTACCAAGCCCTGAACTATACCACGACAATAAAGAAGTTTTCAAGAAAAATCTTAGGCTTGCCGCAGATTATTTACTATCATCCGAGCGATTTGGGTTTTATCCAATCCATCGATATTCTGTTCTGAATTTTGACAGTCTTAATTGTTGTTCAACGATATAAAAGGTCGTCTGAAATTTCATCTACAACAAAATTTCAGACGACCTCTTCTCAATACATGGTTATTTTACGCTACTCGGATACGTTTTATACCGAGAATGCTATTTCTGCAACTCCGTCGTTGGGTTTTGCTCGGGCTGGCGCGTGTGCAATTTATACCAACCAAACAACCGTACCAAACATAAAAAGGCAATCAAGGGCATACATAAAGCGGAAACCAAATAACGCGGGTTGCCGGTATTGAGGATGTTTCCTCCTGCCGACAGGGTCAATGCGGCATTAAACCATTCCCACAACGAAGGTACGCTGAAAGCCAACACGGCAATCAGTCCGAGCGTTCGGAAAATACCGATGGGCAAAATCTGACGTTTTAGCACTGTACGGTTTAGCTGTAACAAGACAATCAATCCGAACCCGATGATGATGACCATGCCACCGTTTGCAACGATTTGCAGGCTGTTGAACGCGATGTCGGGTGTTACCGCCAGTCCGCCGTCTGAAGCAGGAGCCGCTTGCTGCTGAAGGTTAAGTCCTTGAACGATATTTAAAACGAAACCATAAACCATATCGGCAAGCATAATACCTATGGGCAAAGAAGTGAGCATTCGTCTTAGCATGGTTGTGTCTGATAATGATGAAAAAGATATGGATGGAAACTAATGTAGTTTCAGACAACCTATCCACTATACACATCCATTTAAGGAGGGTCGTCTGAAAAGTGGCAGACGGTATTGTAGCGGATTGCCGCCCCAAACGTATGTAAAATTAAATTTAGCCTAAGTCATAAAATCCTGTAATTTTCCACCAATCATTTAACTTTGGGAGTAAAATCCCAAAATATTAATTTGCATCATGATTTACGGCTTGGATGTCTCGACATAAGTTTTAGATTTACAGTTTCAGACGACGTTGGGATGCTATTTTGTAATTTTCTAACAAAGCCGTATGCCATTTATCAACGGATTGACCGAAAGGACGCTTCACATGAGTAATGCAAAACGCGATGTAACCCGCATCAGCCACAACACCAAAATCGTCGCCACGTTGGGGCCGGGCAGCAACAATGTCCAGTTGTTGGAAGACATGATCCGTGTAGGCGGTCTGAATGTCGTCCGTTTCAACTTCAGCCACGGCACGCCTGAATTCCATCAGGAAAACGCCCGCATCGTGCGTGAAGCGGCAAAACGCGCCGGACAGGAAATCGCCATCCTCGCCGACTTGCAAGGTCCGAAAATCCGTGTCGGCAAAATCGCCGGTGGCAGCATCGAATTGAACAAAGGCGAAACGCTGGTTCTTGATGCCGCACTCGAAGGCGAAGGCACTCGCGACGCAGTCGGTTTGGACTACCGCGACCTGCCTAATGATGTCGTTGCGGGCGATGTTTTGTGGTTGGACGACGGTTTGCTGACTTTGACCGTGGAATCCGTTGAAGGCAGTAAGATTGTTACTAAAGTTGAAAACAGCCATGTGTTGAAAAGCAACAAAGGCATCAATAAACGCGGCGGCGGTTTGTCCGCAGGCGCGTTGACCGAGAAAGACTTCCGCGACCTGAAAACCGCGATTGCCATCGGTTGCGACTACCTCGCCATCAGCTTTGTAAAATCCGCCGAAGATTTGCACACTGCCCGCGCCAAAGTCGAAGAAGAAATGAAAGGCAGCACTGCCGTTCGCCCCGGTTTGGTTTCCAAAATCGAACGTGTGGAAGCGATTGAAAACTTGGACGAAATCATCCTCGCCAGCGACGGTATCATGGTGGCGCGTGGCGACTTGGCGGTTGAAGTCGGACACGCAGCCGTCCCCGCCCTGCAAAAACGCATGATCCGCCGCGCACGCGAATTGCGCCGCTTCAGCATTACGGCAACCCAAATGATGGAATCCATGATCACCAACCCCGTCCCGACCCGCGCGGAAGTCAGCGATGTGGCAAACGCGGTATTGGACGGTACCGATGCGGTGATGTGTTCCGCCGAAACCGCCGTCGGCGCGTATCCTTTTGAAACCGTCAGCCAAATGGCGATTATTTGCGCGGCTGCGGAAAAAGAACAAGATTCGCTCAACGGCGTTGCCGAACAGGTCGATTATCCCGAAGCCGTCAGCACCAACTTGGCGATTGCCGGCGGTGCGGTCAGCGTGGCGCGCGCGGTTCACGCCAAAGCCATCGTCGCCCTGACTGAAAGCGGTTCGACCGCCTTCGAAGTCAGCCGCCACAACATCACCTTGCCGATTTTCGCGCTGACCCCGAGCATTTCCGCCCAACGCCGTATGGCGATGTACCGCGGCGTGCGCCCGCTGATTTTGGCGACCAGCACCGACCACGATACCGCGCTGAACGAAGTGGAAGCCATGTTGGTCGAACATAAAATCTTAAGCTCCGGCGACCAATACATCATCACCAGCGGTTCGCAAATGCGCGAATCCGGTTCGACCAATACGCTGGAAGTGTTGCACGTTAAATAATCGACACGCAAACGGCAGATAAACAAGAGGTCGTCTGAAAACTTGGAAACGGGTTTTCAGACGACCTTTCGTTTTCTTTTGAAGCAAGATTTTTGAGCACTGAAACACTAGGAGTCTATAATTTTTTAAGAACCTCAAGTCTAGGCACAAAGACAGAAAAGTGTGCTGCTTTGTGAGCACTGAAACACTAGGAGTCTATAATTTTTTAAGAACCTCAAGTCTAGGCACAAAGACAGAAAAGTGTGCTGCTTTGAAAGCTGGAGAATATCTAACGGGCTTGAGGGCTAATGTAAGAGCTTCAACCAATCAACTTTCAATAAGAAAGAAATGAATATGCCAAAAGATCAAATGAAAGATAATTTTTTTGACCTTATAGAAGAATTTCTAAATTTATTTAATCAGAGAGATTTTAAACAACTCGAAATCAAATTTCAGATTAACAAAGGTGTGTATGAGGAAATTTTGGAAGAACTGGATGATGAAAATCTTTTAGCTAAAAAATTATCATTACCTCCCAAAGCAATAGCATTGACCGCACGAAATGATAATAGGGCAATATTTGAAACATATGAAATGAATGGTACAGAAGAAGTTATAGGAATCGAATGCTGTTTATATGCAGATAACAAGGAAACTGACCTAACCCTAGAAGGTAGTTTTCATAAAAAAGATGGCAAATTTATTTTTGTTTATCAGGGTATTCGTGCATAAAGCTCTAATAGAGGGAACCAAGTCATCAATAAATCCCGCAATGACATCTTTACCACAGTCCCGCCCTCTCCTATCTACGCAACACACAAGTTTTTCTGAAAGCGTCCAAAAATATTAGGCAAACGCGATAACGTGGTATAGAATCGAGTACCTACACTAATCAAACGGAATGACCGTTAGGAAACAACCGTATTTTGATTGAAAACTGCCGTCCTTCAGCCTCAAAATTCGCGCAAAAGCAGCTTGCAGGATTTCCGCTTCAAAGACCATCGTTTCAATTCAACATGCCGATTCCAAACCGTCAGCCCGCTCCAGACACGGAGGCGTTTGTTTCAGACGACCTCTTTATTATTTACAAGCAGGTACAAGAAAATGACACACTCACCCATCAAACAAACCGTAATCTTACTCAGCGCCGTCTTCTTCTCCGGCGCAGTCCACGCTTCGGGCTACCATTTCGGTACGCAGTCGGTCAACGCGCAAGGCACTGCCAACTCTTCCGGCGCGGAAGCCGCCGACGCATCGACCATCTTCTACAACCCTGCCGGCCTGTCCAAACTCGACAGCAGCCAAGTTTCCGTCAACGCCAACATCGTCATCCCCAGCATCCACTACGAAGCCGATTCCGCAAAATACTATCAAGGCGGCGATGTTTCCGGCTCAAAAAGCGGCAAAATCACCAAAACCACCGTCGCTCCGCACCTCTACGGCGCATACAAAGTCAATGACGATGTAACTTTAGGCTTGGGCGTGTATGTTCCCTTCGGCTCTGCCACCGAATACGAAAAAGATTCCGTGCTGCGCCACAACATCAACAAACTGAGCCTCACCAGCATCGACATCGAACCGGTCGTCGCTTGGAAAGCCAATGAAAACCATGCTTTCGGTGCAGGTTTGATCGCCCAATATTCCAAAGCCGAATTGCGCAAATATTCCGACTGGGATGCTTCCGGCTCCATCAGCCAACTCGCCAGCGGCCTTGCCTCACGCGCCGCCGGCCGCCCTGTCTCCGTCAGTGCGCAAGGCAAATCTGATGGACACGCCGAAGTAAAAGGCCACGACTGGGGCTTCGGCTATCAACTCGCTTGGATGTGGGACATCAACGACCGCGCACGGGTCGGCGTGAACTACCGCTCCAAAGTAACCCACACCCTCAAAGGCTCGGCAGAATGGGAAGCCGACGGCGCATACGCCCGCCGCGCTTGGGATTTGGGCGCGCTTGCCGCCCGCGGCTACGTTCCGCATGAAAAAGCAAGCGTCAAAATTGTAACCCCCGAATCCTTGTCCGTTCACGGCATGTACAAAGCCACCGACAAATTCAACCTGTTCAGCGATGTAACTTGGACGCGCCACAGCCGCTTCAACAAAGCGGAACTGGTTTTTGAAAACACCAAAAACGTCGTCAACGGCAAATCCGACCGCACCGTTATCACCCCCAACTGGCGCAACACTTACAAAGTCGCGCTCGGCGGTTCTTACCAAGTGACCGACCCGCTGCAACTGCGCGCAGGCATCGCCTTTGACCGCTCGCCCGTCAAAAACGCCGGCTACCGCATGAACAGCCTGCCCGACGGCAACCGCATCTGGTTCTCGCTCGGCGCGAAATACCATATCGGCAAAAACCACGTCCTCGATGCCGCTTACAGCCACATCCACATCAACGACACCCGCTACCACACCGCCCGAGCCACCGGCAGCGATGTGGACAGCAAAGGCGCATCCAGCGCGCACTTCAAAAACCACGCCGACATCATCGGCCTGCAATACACTTACAAATTCAAGTAAGCCGTTTGGCACCGACATCAAAAGGTCGTCTGAAAACCGATATCCAGGTTTTCAGACGACCTTTTGCCATAAATTGACATCAGGAATACTTCCTTCCGCCTCCCATCGGACGGGTACACAGAATAAGGACGCCGTCTCAGCCGAACGCAGACAGGATCAATAAAAAACCTCCCTGTTTGGAAGACCAGGGATAGGTGCTTGATTTATCAAATTGATAATTATGACGAACTTTTTACCCCGGCCCCTGCCTTAAGAAGTAAAGCAGTCCAATTATGCGAACTGTCCGCCATAAACGATATAGTGGATTAACTTTAAACCAGTACGGCGTTGCCTCGCCTTGCCGTACTATCTGTACTGTCTGCGGCTTCGTCGCCTTGTCCTGATTGAAATTTAATCCACTATAAAGGGCTCCAAAGTGAATGAATAATTTCCAAATATTTTTGTTTCTAGGCATCTTGATGATGCTTCTCACCATCCTTCTCTACAAAAATGGCTGGGTAAAACCCGTCAAACCCGCTGAATCCGACAGCCGTCCTCCGATTTTCTGGATTTCGATAACGGTCGTCGTCATGCTCGGCATCATTTCTTTAATCAGGTGGATGGGATGGTAATTGGCGAGAAGGGAAAGGTCGTCTGAAACCTCGATATTCGGATTTTCAGACGACCTTTTTGTTTGGCTTATTGGTGTTCCAATATTCCCAGACATACGGACAAACAGCGTTTCCGGGAAAGCGTATTACGTTGATTCGCTTTGTTTTGCGGTAAATTCTGACGCTACCTTTTGGCTTGTTTAAATAATGGCTTACTGATGAAATAATAAAAATTATTTGCATTTGTGCGACTCCGTTTATAAACTCTTACTTTTAAGACAGGCAGATGGCGGTACTTTGTCAGACTTGGGATAAAGAGACGGCGGAATTAAATATCCGATAGATATTTTTGGCGTATCAGACAGTATTTCAAACCCGATACTTTCAAACAAAATTTCTACTGCCCTGTCTAACCGGGGTCGTCTGAATTTTTTAGAGAGGTTTGTCATGTCCGTCATGTTGATACCGATAGCCCTTTTCTTCTCTTTCTTCTTTTTTGCCTTACACCGCGCTATCGCGCCCGATAGGGTGTTGGACGGTGACACGCTCATTTGTTTTAGCTGTAACAAGTTTTTCAGCCGCGAGCTTTTGTATTACGGAACGCGGGGCGTATTTGTTTATCGCGCTGTCCGAGGGGAAGCCTGTGGTTCGGCCATGAAGGTTTCAACAGGCTTCATGAACATTTGCTGCGTGTGAATTCGAATGCGGTGAAGACAAAATGGGCTGGTTTTGATCCCCATCTGGACATTAAGTTTTAAGGTTTGTTTTATATATGTTGATTGCTTTTTTGATTATGTTGCGCGAGGGCATCGAGGCGGCTTTGATCGTCGGTATCGTCGCGGGTTTTTTGAAACAGTCGGGACATTCGCGGCTGATGCCTAAGGTGTGGCTGGGTGTGGCTTTGGCTGCGCTGATGTGTTTGGGCATCGGATACGGCATCCATTCGGCAACGGGCGAGATTCCGCAGAAGGAGCAGGAATTTGTGGTCGGCGTTATCGGTTTGGTGGCGGTGGCAATGCTGACTTATATGATTTTATGGATGAAAAAAGCCGCCCGTTCGATGAAGCAGCAGCTTCAGGATTCGGTTCAGACGGCCTTAAACCGCGGCGACGGCCAAGGCTGGGCTTTGGTCGGCATGGCTTTTCTGGCTGTGGCACGCGAGGGGCTGGAGAGTGTGTTTTTCCTCTTGGCGGTGTTTCAGCAGAGTCCGACTTGGTCTATGCCCGTCGGCGCGGTATTGGGGCTGCTGGCCGCAGTGGTCATCGGCGCGCTGATTTATCAGGGCGGTATGCGTCTGAATCTGGCAAAGTTTTTCCGCTGGACGGGCGCGTTTTTGATTGTGGTGGCCGCCGGTTTGGTGGCCGGTTCGCTGCGCGCGCTGCATGAGGCGGGCGTGTGGAACCACCTGCAAGAAGTGGTGTTTGATTCTTCCAAATACCTGCATGAAGACAGCCCGATGGGCGTGCTGCTCGGCGGCTTCTTCGGCTATACCGACCACCCGACGCAGGGCGAGGTGCTGGCGTGGCTGCTGTATTTGGTTCCGGTCATGATTTGGTTTTTGCACGGCAGCAGGCCCGCCGCGGTGCAGAGGTCGTCTGAAAGCCATTAGAGACTGTCGACAGCCCCTAGTGGCGCTTAAAAACTCCGTATCTCATTCTTATCAACATGCCAAAGAGGTTTGAAATGAAAAAACTCAATATAACTGCTTTATCCGTGATGCTGGCTTTGGGTCTGACCGCGTGTCAGCCGCCCGAAGCGGAAAAATCCGCGCCTGCCGCGTCAGGTGCATCAAGCGCGAATGCCGACGGCACCGTCAACGTCGGCGTGAACGACACTGCCTGCGAACCGATGGAACTGACCGTACCGAGCGGACAAGTCGTGTTCAACATCAAAAACAACAGCGGCCGCAAGCTCGAATGGGAAATCCTCAAAGGCGTGATGGTGGTTGACGAACGCGAAAACATCGCTCCCGGACTTTCCGACAAAATGACCGTTACCCTGCTGCCGGGCGAATACGAAATGACCTGCGGCCTCTTGACCAACCCGCGCGGCAAACTGGTCGTTACCGACAGCGGCTTTAAAGACACCGGCAACGAAGCCGATTTGGAAAAACTCGCCAAACCGCTTGCCGACTATAAAGTTTACGTCCAAGGCGAAGCCAAAGAGCTGGTTGCCAAAACCAAAGCCTTCACCGACGCCGTCAAAGCGGGCGACATCGAAAAAGCCAAATCCCTGTTTGCCGCCACCCGCACCCACTACGAACGCATCGAGCCGATTGCCGAACTCTTCAACGAACTCGACCCCGCCATCGACGCGCGTGAAGACGACTTCAAAGATAAAACCGAAGACGCGGCCTTCACCGGCTTCCACCGCATCGAACACGCCCTGTGGGTCAAAAAAGATGTATCCGGCGTGAAAGACATTGCCGACAAACTCATGAAAGACGTTGAAGCCCTGCAAAAAGAAATCGACGCCCTCTCCTTCCCGCCGAACAAAGTCGTCGGCGGCGCGGCAGTGTTGATTGAAGAAGTTGCCGGCAGCAAAATCAGTGGCGAAGAAGACCGTTACAGCCACACCGACTTGAGCGACTTCCAAGCCAACATCGAAGGCGCGCAAAAAATCGTCGAACTCTTCCGTCCGATGATTGCCGAGAAAAACAAAGCCCTGCTCGAGAAAGTCGATGCCAACTTCAAACAAGTCACCGACATCCTCGCCAAATACAAAACCAAAGACGGCTTTGAAACCTACGACAAACTCAGCGACGAAGACCGCAAAACCCTTCAGGCACCGATTAACGCCCTTGCCGAAGACCTGAGCCAACTGCGCGGCACACTGGGTCTCAAATAAACTTTTGACCCGCCCGTTTCAGACGACCTTTTGAGATACAAGGGGTCGTCTGAAAACTTATCGCTGATGCCCTCTCCCACGGAAAGGGAAAGGCCGTAGCGTGGGCTTTGCCCGCGAAAACCCCAATACAGCCCTGTGGGTCGGATACTTGTATCCGACAAAGCTCAAACCGCGACACACCTTGCCGCCATGCCAAAATACATTCAGGACAAACCATGAGCCAAGACAACTCACAACCCGCCCAACCGACCAAACGCACCCTGTTCAAAACCGTCCTTGCCGCAGGCGCAGCCGGCGCGGCAGGCTGGTTCGCCGGCAAACAACAAGGCGAAACCGCCGCCGAGACCCGTCTCAACGAACACTCCCCGCAAGCCTACCCCTGCTACGGCACGCACCAAGCCGGCATTACCACCCCGCACCAACTCTTCGGCATCATGTGCGCCTTCGACGTAACCGCCAAAGACCCTAAACAACTCGAAAACCTCTTCCGCACCCTCACCGCCCGCATCGAATTCCTCACCCAAGGCGGCGAGTACCAAGACGGTGACGAAAAACTCCCCCCCGCAGGCAGCGGCCTGCTCGGCAAAACATTCCGTCCCGACGGCCTCACCATCACCGTCGGCGTCGGCAGCAGCCTCTTTGACGACCGCTTCGGACTCAAAGACAAAAAACCCCGCCACCTCCAAGAAATGCGCGACTTCCCCAACGACCGCCTCCAAAAATCATGGTGCGACGGCGACCTCAGCCTCCAAATTTGCGCCTTCACCCCCGAAACCTGCCAAGCCGCCCTGCGCGACATCATCAAAAACACCGCCCAAACCGCCGTCATCCGCTGGAGCATAGACGGCTGGCTGCCCAAAGCCGAACCCGGAGCCATCGCCGCCCGCAACCTCTTAGGCTTCCGCGACGGCTCCGGCAACCCCGACGTATCCGATCCTAAAATTGCCGACCAAGTCCTCTGGACAGGCATCGCCGCCAACAGCCAAGACGAACCCGCCTGGGCGAAAAACGGCAGCTACCAGGCCGTCCGCCTCATCCGTCACTTCGTCGAATTCTGGGACAGAACCCCCTTGCAGGAACAAACCGAAATCTTCGGCCGCCGCAAATACAGCGGCGCCCCCATGGACGGCAAAAAAGAGAGCGACACCGCCGACTTCGCCAAAGACCCCGACGGCAAAACCACCCCCAAAGACAGCCACATGAGGCTGGCCAACCCCCGCGACCCCGAGTTCATGAAAAAACACCTGCTCTACCGCCGTGCCTTCAACTACTCCCGCGGCCTCGCCGCCAACGGCCAGCTCGACGTCGGCCTGATTTTCATCTGCTACCAGGCCAACCTCGCCGACGGCTTCATCTTCGTCCAAAACCTGCTCAACGGCGAACCGCTGGAAGAATACATCAGCCCCTTCGGCGGCGGCTATTTCTTCATCCTCCCCGGCGTCGAAAAAGGCGGCTTCCTCGCCCAAAGCCTGCTCAGTGCGTGAACACAGATTTAGGATAAACCAACCCGTAGCATGGGCTTTGCCCACGACCTTTCACCGAACATCCGAATCCAATTATCCCTGTTCATTCTGACGGCGCAGAGGTCTTATCCGTAAAAACTCTCCCTGCAAAAAGGTCGTCTGAAAACTAAGTATTCCGGTTTTCAGACGACCTTTCCCTCAAATGGGCACAGGCTTGGGACAAACCGAACCCGTAGCGTGGGCTTCGCCCACGACCTTTTCCCCAAACATCCGAATCCAATCATCTCTGTTTATTCATGTATAGAATCCACGCTACGGGCGGCTTGGTTTTTAATCAGCATTATGAACCGTCATTCCCGCGCAGGCGGGTTTGCTGCATATTCTGAGGTTTTGCCACAAAGTGCCGCCGTTGCTTTTGTCTTGGCGGAGGTAGCGGTAAACGGTACTGTGATGGAGCGTGATCCCGTAGTGTTTGCGCAGGTAGGCGCATACTTGTTCGGGACTGAGTTTGCGGCGGATAAGGGTGTCGATGTGTTGAATCAGCTGCGAGTGGAGCTTATAGGGTTTTCGCTGGCGCTGTTTGGTAATCCGGCTTTGCCGTTGGGCTTTTTCGGCACTGTATTGCTGTCCTTGGATGCAGTGCCGCTTGATTTCGCGGCTGATGGTGCTTTTGTGGCGGTTAAGCTGTTTGGCGATTTCGGTGACGGTGCAGTGGCGTGACAGGTATTGTATATGGTATCGTTCGTCTTGGGTCAGTTGTGTGTAGCTCATGGCAATCTTTCTTGCAGGAAAGGCCGTATGCTACCGCATACTGGCCTTTTTCTGTTATGGAAAGTTGCATTTCAAATGCGAATCCGCCGACCTTTCCACATATGCATCCTGATCTGACGGCCGAATGAAGCGGGA